>JBDTPD010000266.1:0-6140 GCA_039932855.1 Chitinophagaceae bacterium
TTGGTATCCGCTATTGGGGTGTTATTGAGAAAGTAGAATTCAGCATTTACAATCGTTGGGGTGAAAGAATATTTTATACCACAGATCCGAATGGTTGCTGGGATGGAGTATATAAAGGAGTTAAACAACCATCTGATGTATTCGTTTATTGGATCAAAGCAAAAACGAATTGTGAAGGATCGGTATTCAGGAAGGGGACTTTTGTGCTGATACGATAAAAGAATTAAAAATTAAAAAGTCAAAAATAGCTCACTGCGATAGCAAGTTATTTTTGACTTTTGACTTTTTAATTTTGAATTGTCCTAATTGACTTTCGTCAAATTTTGATATTTCCCTGAATAATTACTTCCATGATCACCGTCTTTCCAACTGCCGGTCAGTTCACCGGTAGCATTATTGAAATATAAACTGGATAGTTGCGTCACCTGGTAATCGGCTGGATAGTTAATGCTGGTGAATGTGCTTTTAACCGAATCACCAACTATTACCCAGTTACCTGCTGTATAATAAGTGCCGCCATCACCGCCTTTACCTTCTGCCAGTAATGTGCCATCTGGTTTAAAGATCATTGTATATGGCAATGCTCCCTGGTCAGGGACCTGATCGACATTATACGTTCCCATCCACAGACCCGGAAGCGAATAAGCAGCTGAACCAGGACTGGGTTTGTTCTCATCCTTTTTACTGAATGCTAAAAAAAGGCAACAGATCAGGATAACAGGCAGTATTTTTTTCATGACAGTTGATTTGAAATGAGGGTAAAATTAATGAATAGGAATGTGCTTTACAATAGGTTTCATCATCAGGAATTCTCGATTTTCATACTGTACCTTAGCCCATGGTTGAAACCATAGGCTAAGGTACAAACATTACATAACAACACTCTGTGGCTCTCTGTGCCTTCTCCGTGATTCTCTGTGTCCAATTCAATCATAAGCTGAAAATGACTTCAATACGAAGATTGCTTGTTGCCAGATGCCAACTGCACACTGCACACTGTCAATACCAAAGCCTCGCCTTCACCTTCCGCAAATAAGCCATTGTATCCTTACTAACCGGCTTTCTTCTTTCCTTGCGTGGGATCACCAGGCATTCTTTCCAGCCTTTTATAAAACCGCCGATATTAAAACCGGTTTCTTTCAGGTATTGCAGCGACCACATGAATGCCGTGCTATAAAAATATTTTTTCGGTAAATAACGATACGCCACCTTACTCTTATTCACCCACATCATCCGTACCTTCTCTTTCTTTGGCTTTCTCCCTAATGGCGATTCCTTGTGCAGCATTACAATTTCATCACTGTACACGATCCCGTACCCCGCATTCAGTATACGATAGCTCAGGTCATATTCTTCCATGCCATAAAAGAATTCATCCGGATAATCTCCCAATTTGTCAATCAATTCTTTTTTGATTGCATGAGCGCCTCCGGCATAGTAATAGGTTTCAAAGAATGATTTATCCTTGAATTCATTATATAGTTTATGCGGCAATCCATTTACCTGCATCTCCAGCGTATCATAATACAGGATCTTAAATGACACTACTGCTTTTGGACGGCTGCTGTTATGCAATTCAAATTGCCTGACCAGGTTGATCAGGCAGTTTTTATTTTGCAGTGTCGCATCATCATCCAGCATGATCAGGATCGGTGCCGTTGCCTTCTTCAGTGCATAATTGCGGCCGCGGGTAACGCCCAGATTCTCCGGCGCATCAAAATACCGCACAGGAAGAACCGGCGTTTCTTTGATGAATTTTCGTACACCCGCGTAATCCGTCGTTGAAGCATTATTCACCACAATGACTTCTTCCAGCAGAGTGGCGGCCTCATCGAGCTGACTGATGTTCTGTAATAACTCCAGCATGTCCGCCGGACGGTTATAGGTGATAATGATGAAGCTGAGTGGTTTCAATGATTGGGTAAATAGTTGATTTCGGGGCGTTATTAATATATTTGCAACTCTTGCCGGAAAGGCGGCAAGACGGAAAGTAACCGGTGATTATTTGTGTTCTTACCGCCTTGCCGTCTTACCGGCTATTTAGCTCAAAAGTAGTATGCCGGGATTAATTTTATAAAAATTGTTAAATGCATATCAGAACAAGGACAACCTGCAGGGTTTGCGGATCTTCTTCCTTAAAAAAAGTTGTTGACCTCGGCCCGCAGTATTTGCAGGGTTCATTTATAAAACCGGGAAAGGAAATGCCTTCTACCCGTCGCATTCCCTGTACACTTGTACGCTGCAATCCCGAAACAGACGAGAACGGTTGCGGTCTTTTACAGATGGAACATTCGGTGCCGCCAGAAATTTTATATGCCGCCTACTGGTATCGCTCCGGTACCAACAATACCATGCGCAACCACCTGAAAGGGATCGTTGATTCGGTGATGACTATTGTTCAGAAAAAAGATCCCGCTGTACTCGATATCGGTTGTAATGACGGGACCTTATTAAATTACTATCCTGCCGGCTGCCGTAAGTTTGGTGTTGATCCAAGTGATATTGCCCGGGAGATCAAAGATGCACAGGTAGTACAGGATATTTTCCCTTCCGAACAACTTCGCCAGTTATTAGGAAAAACAAAACTCGATGTCATTACCTCTATCGCGATGTTTTATGATCTCGAGAATCCTGTTTCTTTTGTAAAAAGTATTAAAGACTTTTTATCAGAGAATGGTGTATGGGTTGTAGAAATGAGTTATATGCCGAGCATGCTCGAACTCGATTCTTATGATACGATCTGTCACGAGCACCTGGAATATTATAGCCTGGCTGTATTGGAAAAGATCTGTTCACTGGCATCTATGAAAATCTTCAAGATCGCTTTCAATGATATCAATGGTGGTAGTATCCGTTGCTATGTTACTCATAAAGAAAATGCGATCAATGGTACTCCGGAAGATCAGGCGCTTATTGCTGAAGTAAGGCAAAAGGAGTTTGATATGGAACTGGATACCGATAAGCCATACGACGCATTCAATCAACGCATCGGTAAATTGAAAAGTGAATTGTATGGTTTACTTGTTACGCTCAAGAAAGAAGGCAAACGCATTCATATCTACGGTGCCTCTACCAAAGGTAATACCATTCTGCAATGGTGCGGTATCGATCATACTATTATTGATTATGCAGCCGAAAGAAATCCCGATAAGTTTGGTGCCATGACATTAGGCACCAATATTCCTATCATCAGTGAAGAAGAGAGCCGCGCAATGAACCCGGATTATTATCTCGTATTACCATGGCACTTCAAAGAAGAATTCCTGGAAAGAGAAAAAGCAACATTGGCAAAAGGTACCGGTCTTATATTCCCATTGCCTAAAATTGAGATTTACAAAAAATGAATTGGGTAAGGATATTTGGTAAACTTCAGGCAAGCCTTGCCATCATGCGTGGAAAAGTGCAACCCAGTTTTTCACAGGCCGGAGAGGACCAGGTGATCCGTTATCTGATCAATGATTGTTTGAAAATACCTGATCCAACTTATCTCGAGATCGGAACACATCATCCGTTATACGGCAACAATACTTATTATTTCTATAGTCGTGGTTGCAAAGGTGTTTGCGTAGAACCTGATGTACGCTGGGCTCCATTGATCCGCAAATACAGAAAACGCGATGTATTCTTACAGGCAGGCGTAAGCACCAGCAAAGAAACATCTGCTACATTTTATATTTTCCCGACAGGATATAGTGGTTGGAACACATTGGAAAAAGAAGAAGCAGAGAACAGGCAGGCGCAGACTAATATTAAGTTCCAGGAAGTAACGGTGCCGCTTGTCAATATCAATGATATTATCCGTGATCATTTTCCAACATGGCCCACGATCATTTCTATCGACGTAGAAGGACTCGATCTTGATATTCTCAAAAGCATGGATTTTGATAAATACAAACCCGAGATCATTTGTGCAGAAAGTATCACCTTCAGTACAACCAACGATCAATCCAAAATAAATGATATTGCAGCGTTCATGCTGTCAAAAGGATATTTTGTATTTGCAGATACGTATGTGAATACGATCTTTTGCAAAAGCGAAGCATTTAAAACACTTGCATCATGAGTGCGATCATCTGGGGTGCCAATGGACAGGACGGTCCTTACCTTGCCGCTGTATTAAAGGATAACGGGATCAACTCTATCGGTGTTAGCCGCGCTGCCGGATTTGTACATGCGGATCTCAGCAATTTCGAAGCTGTCAGTGCATTGATCAATGAACAACGTCCGCAATATATTTTTCATTTAGCCGCTGACTCTACTACCAAACATGCTGCCTGGAAAAGTAATTATGAAGCCATCAGCACCGGCACGCTTCATATTCTCGAAGCAGTCAAACAATTTTCTCCGGCTACCAAAGTTTTCTTATCCGGTAGTGGCCTGCAGTTTAAGAATGAAGGCAAACCGATCAAAGAAACAGCTCCGTTTGATGCGTCCAGTATTTATGCTGCTACCCGGATCAATTCCGTGTATATGGCGCGGTATTATCGCTCACTCGGATTGAACGTGTATATAGGATATTTTTTCAACCATGACAGCCCGTCGCGCAGTGACAGGCATATCAATAAAAAGATCATTGATACAGCTAAGAAAATTGCAGAAGGCAGCAGCGAAAAATTGTCGATGGGAGATATATCTGTAAAAAAAGAATACGGCTTTTCCGGCGATATTATGAAAGCTGTATGGCAGCTGGTACAGCAGGATGCGATCATGGAAGCAGTCATCGGTACCGGCGACGCACATAGTATTGAAGAATGGATCGATTGCTGTTTCTCGCTTTATGGATTGAACTGGAAGGACCATGTAGTAAAGTCAGAAGGATTTGTAGCTGAATATAAAATACTGGTATCCGATCCGGCCACTATTTTTTCGCTCGGATGGAAACCGGAAGTGACAATGGCCGAACTTGCTCAAATGATGAAATGATCTATGAAGAAAAAAGTATTGATAGTAACACTCAATGATTATGTCATTTATCAGCCAACGATATTGAGTCTGTATGATTTTCTATCGCCTGATTTTGATGTTACCATTATCTCCTTTCAACCAAAATTTGCTACCAAACAAAAAGATACCACGCGCAATATTGTGTACCTGAAAACGGGTTTACGGGGTTTATTCTTTCAGCGTTTTGATTTCCTGTTTTCTTATTTTGCCAAATTCAGGAAACTGTTTTCCAAAGACTATGTTTATTATCATCAGTATTATCACCACTACCTGCCTTCTGTATTGAAAGGTGAGTTGAAAAGACAGAAAGGAAAGAATGATATTATTATTGCCGTTGATTTCCCCGCTTTATATGAGGCGCAAAAAATATTCGGTGCCGTTCATTTTCTTTCCCTTGAAATTGATAATAATACCAGCCGCTATTACAAACTGGTTGATCCGGCAAAGGTGAAATCAGTCGCTGTACAGAGTAAAGAGCGGTATAATTATTTATTTCCCGGCCAGCAATTGAAAACATTCATCATTCCCAATTCGCCAATTTATATACCGGTTGACCGGACTAAAAATGAACGAAAGGATTTTATCTGGGCCGGTGCTATCGACAGGCGATTGGCGGTGATGGAATGTATTGCTTTCTTTGATCGTTATCCGCAATACAAACTGATCATGAAGGGTGGTGGTGATGAAAAGACCCAACGATTGATCAATGAAAAGTATGGTGAATTATTAACAGCAGGAAGGATCGTTATTGACAGAAAATATCTTGCGCAGGAATCATTTATAGATTTCCTGGCTACGTTCCGTATCGGGTTTTGTTTTTATGCATGGGACCTTATCGCGGCCAGCTTCAATTATCAATCCGCGCCATCAGGCAAACTATTAATGTATATGGCAGCTGGCACACCGGTCATTGCTTGTGATATTCCCGGTTTCCAGTTCATCAAAGAGTCCGGAGCTGGCGTACTCGTCAAAGATTACGAACCCGAAACCATTCTCAACGCTATTCAAACCATCGAAGCCAACTACCAGCAGTATTCAGATGCCTGTCTGCGAATAGCGGGAGAGTTGAGTTTTGATAAGAATGTGGCTCCGTATATTGAATTTTTGAAACAACAATAACAGTGGGCAGTCTATCAGTCGGCAGTCATTCTCCGATTGCATAATGAGTATTACTGGTATCGGACATTGACTGCCGA
>JBDTPD010000267.1:0-6135 GCA_039932855.1 Chitinophagaceae bacterium
TGTTGAAATTGATTCCGATGCTCACCGATCCGGGATCGCATGGCGGTGACCCGGAACAATCATTTGATGTGATCATTCCCAGTTTACCTGGGATGGGTTTTTCTGATAAGCCATGGCAAAAAGGATTTACAACAAAAGATGTGGCAGACATTTTTGCTAAATTAATGCATGATGTATTGGGCTATGAACAATTTGCAGCGCATGGAGGAGATTGGGGTAGTAGTGTCACTGAACAATTAGCGGTTCATCACGCTCATCTGTTATCAGCGATTCATTTGACAGAAATTCCTTTCTGGCGTTTATTTGGAGTTAAACAAAAGAATCTGTCGAAGGCAGAACAGGATTATATGAAAAGAGGGCAGCAATGGCAAATGAAAGAAGGGGCATATAATATGATGCTGGCAACAAAACCACAGACGGTAACTTATGCATTGAATGACTCGCCTGTAGGTCTTGCTGCATGGATCATTGAAAAATTTCAGGGATGGTGTGATTGTGATGAAGACCTGGAAAAAAGTTTTACAAAAGATGAGTTGCTCACAAATATTATGATCTATTGGGTCACTCAGACAATCGGATCAGCGGGACGATATTATTATGAAACGCAACATAAGCCTTTTGAAAACGGCCAGGTGCGCGTAGAGGTACCAACAGGTGTAGCCATTTTTCCGAAAGACCTTGTACCGTCGCCACGCGAATTTGGTGAACGATTTTATAATATCCGTTCATGGACAGAAATGCCCGAAGGCGGACACTTTGCAGCAATGGAAGTTCCCGAACTTCTTGCAGCTGATATGCGTAAATTTTTCTTCCAGGAAGTAGGAGTGTTGCAGGAGCAGGAGGTGAAACGATAAGAAAAATGATTGGGAAATTTTGGAATTAGGAAATTGGGGAATTTGCCAATCTATAAGATTCATCCTTTTATCCAGTCAGATATCGTAAGTGAAATCGTATAGGTTAGTCGATTTCCCAATGGTTAATTAAGACTAGAAATAAATCATAACGCCTTAATCAGTCTTATTAAGCTTTCTTCTTTATTAAAATTGATCTTATTTTCTTTTATAAATATCTCTGTTCGTTGTTGTTTATCTGGTGAAAGAAAAATAAGGAGGTTGTTTCTTGTCGCGGGTTTTATTTCTCCGGCTTCATTCATCCAATACCAGTCAATATTTTCTTTTATTACTACGTCTTCATTGCTAACAAAACTATATACGTTTATTCCTACCATATAACTATTCATCTTGCTGATAGAAGAGGTGGTAGTGCTGCCATCGTATGCTCCCACTGATTGTGATTTGAGTTTAATAGTTGTTTTTCTTACTAATCTTATAGGATGATTTGCCGCAATCAGCTCCAGGTAGCCGTAATCATGGCGGTAATAAAAGACCTGGCTATCGATCTTTAATGAATCGAATAGGGTAGGATTAGCAATCTCCATCGTATCGCCGTTGTTAATGAATTGAATTTTATTATACAATAAATTATAGTTGAATAATTGGGCTGAGCTGCCGCTGCGGAGTTTGCTATATAATGATCCTTTGCTGAACCGGGCAAAGCGATAGAAGCCAGTAGGGGAAAATGTTTGAGCAACATTTGCTCCGGCTTTTACTTCCGTTGATTTGCGGTATTGTGCCTGAGATAAAGGAGCTAACAGAATGAACAGGCCAGTAAGCAGTATAGAATATCTCATACACGATAGTTTATATCAGCAGGTTGTTTTGATCGTATTGAAATTAAGATAGTATTCCGCAGGTTGACAAGCATAAATTCATTGTTGAGGGATAAATATTGCGGGTATAAAACAACAGCCCATCACATAGTGACAGGCTGTTTATCTGGTGAACCCCGGCATACTATCCGGTATGCATTATTTTGTTGTTTCTACTTTCTTTTTAGTGTCCATTGGAACCGTATGGTCAGTCTTTACGGCCGTAACAGTTTTTTTGCCACTGGCTGTTTTGTGTTTGTATTTAGTGCCGTGTGATACTTTATTGTTTGGATGAATAGTATTGTGCACTTTGTCTTTAGGTGTGGTAATCGGTTTTTCTTTTGTTACCTGTTGTGCGCCTGCTGAGAAAACAAAAATTCCTATAGAGAGCGCGAGTAACGATAATTTCTTTTTCATACTTGATGTGTTTGTTTGTTATAAGGAGGAAAAAACTGTACCAGTAGTTGTATAAAGATTGTTGGTAGATGTTAAGCGCTGGTTAATCGTGAATAAGAGGAAGTCAGGAAGTGATTATAGCGGATAAAAATTGAGTACATGTATTAATAAGAATGAATAAGGGATTTTCGGGGAATTAATGCTACAATGGATGTCAGAAAAATAGCAGAATATTCTGTTGTTTTTCTGATTGCGGTATTAATAAATGAGTGCAGTTTTGAATGGATAAGGAAATGTGTGAGTAAGAATAGTGTGTAAGAATGGATTTAGATCATTATCAATATGATATTAAATATTCCTTTTTTGAGTTCGAATTCATCAGTGTTGGTCCAAAAGGAAAAGTCAGGAAAAAGGTTAAGTTTTTAAAAATTGGCAAAGGCATATATAATTTTAGTTTTGCCGATGTAGATGAAATGACTGGCATTGATAATGATAAGGTTATTTCTAATAATGGAGACAGAAATAAAATTCTGGCCACTCTTGCCAATATTATTTATGATTTTACCGAAACCTTCAATGATATAATAATTTATATTCTTGCAAATTCAGCATCGCGGTCGAGATTATATCAAATGAATATTTCTAAATATTATTATGAAATTGAAAAGAAATTCAAAGTTTTCGGATATAAAAATGGAAAGTGGCAACATTTCCAGCCAAATCAGCAATACGAATCTTTTTTAGTATATCGTAAAACATCGTTACTTCAATTAATTGTAAATTGATCTCATGAATAAAAAAAATAAAGCAAGAAAATATACTGGTAAAATTATAGGCACCACCCCGTTTGGAGGAATAATTATCGATGAACCTAATAAATATGATAACGATCCTTTTTTTCTAAAAAAGGCTGCAGAAGCGAAAGCCCATCTTGAAAAAGTGGGGTTACCTAAAGAATTGATGAATCGAAATAAATAATTCTGGATTACTACTTTAATCTGCATCCAGTCGTTTTTTGTCCAACCCATTACTGTTTGTCTCAGTTATTTCATAAAGGCATTCACTTCCTTATTATATTAATTAAGTTCTTCTTTTACATGAAAGGCGATCATTTGTATGTTTAACGACTAATGAGTACTTTACCTCTTCAACTTATCAATGTATGAAAATCGCTGCATTCTTTTGCCTGCTTATCTTATTCGGCAGTCATAATTTATACGCCCAGCATCAAGTCTTTGAATTTACAGGTATCCTCGACAAAAAAACATTAGCCGTATCTGCTTTGGCAGACGAAGAAGCTGGTACATTGACATTGATATTTGCTGATGACGACTATGTACAGTATGCCCGGGTTGATAAGGATTTTGCTGTAGGAGACAAAATAATAACCAGCAACAAAGCCGTCAAAGGAGAGATTCATGCTTATACCAAGCCCAAATTCATAGGTGGGCTATCCTCAGGAAATATATCGCATTTCTTTTTTCTCGCAGGGGATAAAGATTTTTATGATGAGACCGTTGACTTCTCCAAAAATACTGCGGTAGCTAATAAAATTGGTACCAAGCCGCCGATGGAAGATCTCATTGGCGGATATTATCTTTCCGGCGGACGATACATATATGTTACCGCCAATGATGATACCCGGGTGATGAATTTTTATGAGATGACCAGTAATGGAAATTTACAGAAATATCATATAAAATATCCTGTTGCCGAAAATGCGACGTCAACATATAGTCTTTCACGTCATCTGAAAACGATGAAAGCTATTCGCCCAAATGACTACCGCTCACTGGAAACAGGTAGAAGCTGGGCATCGCTATATGACTTTCGCGATAGTATCAACATTGCTGTAGATCTTGATAAATATATAGAGTTTGTTACGATTGATACATCTACGATGAAAGCGAACCGAAAGAAGATCATTCCTGAAGGTTATGATACGGACGCCAAAGGTGATACATGGTTTGACACCCAGATCATGGATGGGAAACTTTTCACACTGGTTACACAGAAAGATAAATTTACCGTGTTGACATGCGATCTTAAAAGTGGAAAATGGAATAAGGTTGCTGTGATCGATGAGAATACGCCACGGGATAACTTTATTCAGCCACCTTTTTATATCAATACAGCAAAGTCAGATAAGGAAGATGAAATAAGTATGAATGAGGCGTTGCGAAAAATTAATAAAGGAACCAGGGCATTCAATGTACGACTTGAACAAAATAAATATGTATTAACAATCGGGGAATACGATTTTATACCAAGACCCACTCAAACCAGCACTGGCGGTCATTTTGCTTTTACTAACACAAATGTATACCAGGGACGACTAAATGCGGATCCAAAAAAGTATTTTATGCCGACTTATGAAGGCACGTGGGTGCCAAACAATACTATAGGGTATGATATTAATGCGAACTACTATCGGAGCGTTTTTTTTGAAGTAGCGCTCGACCCGAGCAGTATGAAGTTGCTGCCGCCGGGTACTGGATTTTCCAAACCTGATTTAGTCAACGCTGTTGATAAAGTCAATAGCCAGCATGCAACCGGACCAGTTTTTTTTACATGGAAAAATAAAAACTACGAAGGATCTTATGATGCTAAAGAAAATAAATATGTAGTGGTCGAAATTGTAATGGGAAATAAGTAAAGGAGCATCTCAAAGGATGTTACAATAATTTTTCAATAAGCCTTGTTGACGCCCGTTCAATCCCCGTCTTATTTTCTCTTTTTTATATAACTATACCCTACATTGACTGTGTAAAAATTTGTACTGCTGGCGTTGATCAGGCGGCCATTAGCATCATACGTATTCGTGATTGTCACAGTTGGATAAGTCCCATTATCCTTAAAGGCGAGCCTGTTAAGCGGATAAGGATTCAAAGAAATATATTTCGACAAACCATCATCATTCAAATCTGTTGGTTGAGTGTCCAGCGAAAAGCGTGGAGCCAGGAAAAAACAATACTCTTTAAAAGCTTTATATAGAGGATTGACTTTTCCAAGATCATAGTTAGAAAAATAAGCTTTGGCAGCAAGTGAAAATGTACCGGTGTAGTTTTGATCAGTATATTTCTCGATAAGATAAACCAGGCTATCTCCTCCATTATTGTAAGTGCCGGGGCTATTATAAGTGAATTGATCGTATTGGTACACCTGGCCATTGGAACCATAATGATACACTTTGCTCACACGTGAACGGCTATCATACGCGATCGAATCATAATCGTTGAAGTTAGATGGATCAGTTGGGCCGAGCGTATTACAATAAGCCGGATCATCGTACTCGTCATCAGCATATATGGAGACCTCAGGTTTGCGATAGACCTTAATTAGTTTATCTCCCACGTATACACCAAATACAGGAAGCTTTGTCCAATGATAATAACTCGAGGTATAAAGCTTAATGACTGCATTGACAACTTTCTTGTTTGCCCCATAGGTCAGAAAACAAGTATCCTCGAGAGGATGTGCAGCATAACGTACATAATAAGTCTTTTGCACCAGCGTATCATTGCCGGATCCATAATCAAAGACCATAGAACCGGTACCATGTAACAAGGTTACTGAATCAGGAGAATTGGGGAAAGTAGTATCGTCATGACCGCTGCCGGACTGACAGGAATACAATATGATGCTTGCAAACAGAAATACAGTTAATGGGTAAAAGCAGTGCTTTTTTTTATTACTAATCATTGAAGCTTATTTTTCACCCGGGGTAGGGTAAAGATTTATAATTCTGTAAAACTACAAGAAGTTTTTCCGGGATGCAAGCAGTGGTAAAGGTCACAGAATTCTTTCATTTCAACATTTCTTCCCACATTTTTAACCCTTCCTTGTGCATAAAAGCCTCCCCCTTAAACCGGCTTTTATCGACCTTTCTACTAAATTCGCCCTCTGACTTAAAATTTGAATAACAGTGAGATTAAAGAGCCTAGAAATCAAGGGATTCAAGAGTTTCGCCGACAAAACCGTGGTAAGTTTCGATGATAATATCACCGGTATCGTTGGCCCTAACGGTTGTG
>JBDTPD010000268.1:0-6131 GCA_039932855.1 Chitinophagaceae bacterium
ACGGCCATTGAGCGGTGTACGGGCAATATTAAATGCGGGTGCGAGCATGATGTCTTTATTCCGTGCCCTTGCTTCCTCGCCCATAGCTTTTCCAAACAGTGTGGCAAGTCCCGGGTTCCAGGTAGCTGCCAGCGCAGCGCCACAGGGAAAGAAAGTAGCAGAATCGGTAGTGAGATTGGCAGATGCCCAACCTCCACCGGCATCAAGATCTTCGCGGATACCAAGCGGACCATCATCCATTGACAGACCGGGAATAGCAAGCCGTTTGATGCCACTGGTAGTAAAAATTCCATTGGCATGAAGCAGGCTGATCTTTTCTTCCAGCGTCATTTTTTTGATCTGCTGGTTGATGATGGCGTCGGTGGCGCTGTTTGTTTGTCCGTTAACAGTAAATGCTGCGATAACTACGATCGCAAGAGGCAATAGTTTTTTGATCGATATGCTCATATAGCTGGGAATAACTATAAAGATAACTAAAGACTAAATATTAGAGCGGGAAACAGAGCGGGAGCGAAAGAAGACTTCCGCTCCCGCTCTGTTTCCCGCTCTGTTTCCCGCTCTTCAAACTTATTCCTTGATTACCTGGGCAGTCTTCTGCGTTTGCCCGTTATTCCATTCGGCCGTAAGAAAATAGGAGCCACTCACAAATGATTTTATGCTAAGGCTAATGACATTATTGCCGGGGCTCAAACTCACCTGTTGCTGTTTTAATAAATTGCCTTTTCCATCAATGACCCGGATAGATCCTGCGGACCGTTCAGTGGAATTGATTGTTACCAGCAATTCACTTTTTGATGGATTGGGCCAAATGCTGAGTGATTCATTATTGTTTGATGCAGGAACGGTCCCGGTCTTTCTTTCCAGGTCTGCCAGTCTTTGCTGAAGAACTGCATTTTGCGTTTTTATTTCTTCGATCATCTGTTGTTGTTCCTGTATAGCTTTTACCAATGGCACTACAAACTCAGCATAACGAAGACCGTACAAATCATCTTTATCCTGCGGCTTGTCTACTCCACTAAAATCATAGCCAACTTCTTTGGCCGCTTTCTCTACATCCTGAGCTATAAAACCGGAAAAAAGAATCTTTTCTTTTTCCTGGATAGATCTTAGTGTGAATTCATCCACGATTTTCCCGCGACCTTCATCTAGTTTTTTGCTGAGTCCTGAAACGTCGAGATGATACGTGACTGGTTCGAGTCTCATGATAAAGTCAAGTCCCTTTACATTTTTCTGTATATTTTTTTTATATCGCCCGTCGCTTATATTACTCCAATTAGCATAACCGCCAATAGAACTAGTAAAACTATTGCCAATTCTTGCCTGGCTGTTCGCTGTACAGGTTACCCCCTGCCCTATAGCTATACAATTATAGCGGTCGTTGGTGTTTACATCGCAGTTGGCACCAAGCAAGGTATTGTTCCAGCCCAGCATATAATTGCTGCCTGAAAAGTAACCAAGAACAGTATTATAATAAGAGGCATTCCTATCTCCGGAGATTGTATTGGAGCCAATGGCTGTGTTGCCTGTTCCCGTGGTATTATATGCAAGTGCAAGCGATCCCATGGCAGTGTTTCCCATACCAGTGCTGTTTCCCTGCAATGCCCTCATGCCTGTCGCTGTATTGCTTCCTCCGGAAGTATTGCCTCCGAGGGCACCATATCCTGTAGCGGTATTCCACCCACCTGATGTGGTAGAAGCAAGAGCACTTCTGCCGAAAGCGGTGTTCGCAGTGACTTCTCCCCCATGAGTTGGAGGATTACCCCTGGGATTAGTAGAAAGCGACAAAAGACCAAAAGCTGTATTAGTGGTTCTTGGATCCAGGAATCCGGCTGGATAATTATTTATCCTGAATAAGAGGGGTTGAAGATCTGTAGTACCGATGAAGTTACTATCAGGACTTACAGCTGCATTACCTTTCAACAGCCATGATTGCGATTGTGCTGCCAGTGTAATCACACTAACTGACAGGAGAGCTATCCATTTTTTCATAAAAGTTAAGTTTAACATTGAAACTACCAATCCTGGATAGCGAAGCATGTCCCTCTTTTGAGTGGATCTATAGCCACTTTCAAATTAGTTCGTCTATGACTCAAAAAGATAACACCAGGGTGACTAACTCATTGGAGGGATAGTAAGGGTCGCTCCAGAATCGTTGAAGAGTTGAAAAGTTAAAAAGGAAATCTCTGTTTTTCAACCTCCTTTTAAACCCTTAAACTTTTAAACACTGAATGGAGAAATGATTTAGCGCTTAAATCAATCGGCAAATAATTTTGAAATCGAAAACTATAAATCCAATTATCCATACAATGACAGAACCCAGCAAAAACAGGATAGCAAGAAGAAGGCGATGTGGCCATGGGCCATTCCCCAGTAAAAAAGGAAGTATGAGAGTAATCACCAGGTTGGCAATCCCGGAAAAAAAATAAACGCTATTGCCCCATTTGCAGGAATAAGGGCCGCAGACAAAAGCGAGAATCAGTTGAAGGACATACGAACAAATAAGCAGTATGTACATTGTTTTCATCATTTATTATAAAGCCCGGCACATATACAAAAGTCGCAGGACAGCATTTCTCTTTTTATTCTGCTCCGGGATAGGATTCTCTCAATTTTTCTATCAATTCAATGGCCCGCTGCCGATGTTCTTCATATCGTCCGACATAAAAGTTGTAATTCGATTTGATTCGACTGGCGCGGATATACATGCCATTGAATTGTTGTTCTGTAGGTTCTTGCAAGAAATATTTGGCGCTGTAGGAAGTCTTGTTAATATATGATTCGATAAACTTACCATTCAGGAGCTCGAATGTATACGGCATAAGAACATCGATCCGGTATGCCATCGCGTCGGACGTTAGCTTCGCGAGATAGCCTGTACCCGTTTCATACTTTGTAAGAAGAAGTGATAATTCAGTGCCTAAATATCGTAGTGAGCCTGAACTTTTCATCTGCTGGTAGGTACCAGATTGAGGGTCGAAAAAATCATAACCCACTAACCGGTAGATCGACAACTGTAACAATGAATCATTTTGTTGCGCGCGTGGTTTATCCAGTTCTTTCATCACAATATCAGCACTGCCGGCAATAGATATCAATCGTGTACTGGATATACGCACTTCGCTGGTATCAGCTTTGAGATCTTCAATCAAAGAACCCGAAAGTTCTTTGGCGCGATGTCTTTCTACATAGTGTTCACGGAGGTTTTCGGTAAAAAAGCCAGCCATTACGGCGAGGAATAGCATGAGGAATTGAAAAAGATATTCTTTCCATTTCTTATCCTGGTGCACATGTCCATGTGTATGGATCTCCATAGTTGGTTCGGTTGAAGTGTTAGAACTGTTCGGGTTGTCCGATAATTGCGGATCAGGTATTGGTTCAATTGATCCTGCCGACGTTTTTTTATCCGAAGATGATACAGGGGAAATCGGTTCTGCAGTTGTGTTGGAAGATTGTTCAGGTAACTGCTGGTCCGGTATTGGTGCTGACATTATGTTATTTACAAGATAGAATTAAAGTTGATAGCAATAAAGATAAAAGATTTTGAGATTCAATTATTTATTTCCCTGAACTGACCAATTGCATCATTCCTATCGCATTTTGCGACCAGTTGATCCAGGTTTTTTTGCTTATTCCCCAAATCGCTGGCACAGTTTTTATTTCTTATAAGGTATTAAATAATTTAAAACTAATGTTATGGACAAAATGGAAGTAAAAGGAAAATGGAACGAGTGGAAAGGCAAACTCAAACAAAAATATGCTCAGCTTACAGATGATGATCTCGCATATGAAGATGGTAAAGATGAAGAATGGTTTGGAAAACTTCAGAAGAAAACCGGCGAGACGAAAGATAGTTTAGTGAAGTGGTTGAAAGGTTTGGGGTAAATATACACCCCGATTTCGTTAGTCTTCCATTCAGTCATGAATGTACGGCAGTAGCGAGCGATATTATGACTGAATGAAAGACTAACTACAACCTTTAATTTAAAAATGGCTTTACTGAAAAAGCAATCTTGCTGATTAGAGGTATAACCATATTCCATCATCAGGCATTTATACCAACGCTACGGTAGTTGAAATAATGTCACTTGCTGCAATAAATTCTGTAAAAAGCAAATCAGTTTAGCAGGTCGTCTATCGGCATAGCCTCCAGATAATGCCTGATCGCGTTTGTATCGGGTAGTACACAGTATTCCTCGACCCTTTTGTCTGCCACGTTGCAGTAAGCTTCAACATAATAGTCGTCTATCTGAAAAAGGAAAATGACAAGCCCGGGAGAAGTCCTTGTAGCCAGCGCCACGGCATTGTTCATCACAGCACACTTTTTTTCCGCATGATTCAATACAATAAACTCAGAAAGCTTCATAACGTTACATTTTTACTGTTAACTAAAATAAAGACTAACCAATACTTTAAACTGAACTGAAAACGAAAACCAAAATTCCGGTGAAACAACTAAACGCAATCGATAAAAACTGAAGGCAACTATCTGTCAGGCGAGGCAGAAAGACAGTTAATTAGATGTTGCCCGCAAAGAGACATTCCAAATATAAGAACAATAATTTAAAAATCAAGTCTTGCCCCGTTGCTATTAGTCTTCCATCCAGTCGTAAACATACATCAGTAGTACGCGATATGGTTAGACCCCATCAGCTCCAACGGAGCTGTCCACCTTTCAACATAATAATCTGTAGTAATAAAAAATAGTCTATAAGACTATCAACAGCGAAAGGAGCCTATTTGATTTTTTGAAGAATCAACAAAACAAAAGAGTTCTCGAGCCATAGGCCTATAGTTTTATTATCTACAATCTTGCACAACTTGTAATGATAAAAATTTGGGTATTTTGATTCCAGGTCGTAGAATGTAAGTGAATTACCTTTATTCCCCAGGAGCTTCATGAATGAGTCGCCAACATAACATTTTGACAATTTAGCGCTGTCCAAAGAACAACGCAATTCGTTTCCAGGATATCTAAAAGTTAATTCCGTGTCTGTTATCCTCGGAACTGTATGTTTATTTTTTGTAAAGAAACTGTCAGCGTAGTTCTCAGAATCCTTAAGTTTAGCAGGAAAATAGAGGACCGAGTCTTTGATCAAAAAAAATAAGTTTAAATACTCTTTTTTAGTTGCAGCAAAATCTTCCATAGCAGGCTTTAAGACTCCAATCTCTAAATATGTATTTTTAACAGAAATTACTTTCCATCGTTCAGTGTTTTGAGAATAGGCCTTTGAAAGTATCAAGAACGCTAAGATTACTGATATTGCACGGATTATTATCATATTTAATTATTGTCTTCTGGATTTTTCTACTTGACGGGATGCAGTAACAGATTGATTTGCGCCCTACAGTTATCCGTAGTCTTCCTTTCAGCAACTGCGCAAATTCAATAATGAATATACAAAAGTAGAAAGACTACTGATATCGGGTGTTCACTAATAATTTTTATCTTTCAAAAAATTGCTGGTTATGCCGGCAGGTTAAAAAGATTATACCTTATCTGTGAAACATAAGCCATTAAATTATATCCGGGTTTTTACTTCTTCCATTCCTTTACTGATATGTACAGGTTGCCTTATTACTGCTGTTGTATTTCAAAGCCGGTCGTTTGTACTTGGTTATACAGTAAGTCTCGCCTTCGTTCTTTTATCCTGGAAGAAATTCCGGCTGCATAAAAAAGCCGCTATTGTAACAGGTATTTCTTTTTTGTTGTTGCTGCTGTTTTTGATCGTTTGTATTAAAACAGATTCATCCCGGGGCAGAATGCTTATTTATAAGCTGTCATTTAAAATACTGAAAGATAATTTTTGGTCGGGTACCGGGTTAGGAAAGTTTGATATAACATATAGCAATTACCAGGCTGAATACTTTAAAAGCGGCAACTACAGCACCAAAGAATTATTATTGGCAGACAGTACTAAATATGCCTTCAACGATTACCTGCAGTTTGTAACAGAAACAGGTATTATGGGTTTTGTATTGCTGTTGATAATGGTATTAATTATTTTCCGGCTTATTAAGAATGCATTTAAAGACAGGGAGGTTTACCCGCCGCAATTGATAATTGCCGTTACCCAGTTGATTTCGATTGCCGTTGCGGCTTTCTTTAATTATGTTTTTTCAAGGCCGCTTTT
>JBDTPD010000269.1:0-6094 GCA_039932855.1 Chitinophagaceae bacterium
TATGATCTTCCTGTAAGCGTTTTAACTTTTTACCATAAGAAAGCCTGGTGATAAGGGCAAACAAGACTGGTACCACGAAGATCGCCAGCGTTGTTGCTGCCAACATACCTCCGAATACTGTCCAGCCGATTGTTTTTCTGCTCTCTGCCGCTGCACCCGTTGCAAAGGCCAATGGCAATACACCAAGGATAAATGCAAGAGAAGTCATGATGATGGGACGTAAACGCAGGTTGACCGCCTGCAATGTCGCCGCAATAATATCAACACCTCTGTCTACACGATCTTTGGCAAATTCCACGATCAGGATGGCATTCTTAGCAGCCAATCCAATCAAGGTGATCAACCCGATCTGCGCATAGATGTTGTTATTGAGGCTCGGTATAAAGGTGAGTGTAAGAATTGATCCTAATGCACCGATCGGTACCGCAAATAATACAGAGAAAGGTACTGACCAGCTTTCATACAACGCTGCAAGGAACAGGAACACGAACACAAGCGAAATAGCAAAGATGGTAGTCTGCTGACTTCCCGCCGCTATTTCCTCACGGCTCATACCGGAGAACTCATATCCATAACCAGCAGGTAATGTTTGCGCCACTTCTTTTAATGCTTCAATAGCCTGCCCGCTACTGAATCCGGCTTTTGGTGAACCATTAACTTCAATAGAACGGTAAATGTTATAGTGAGAAATAACGGATGGTGCTTCGATCACCGTAGTGGTGATCAATGTACCCAATGGAACCATTCCACCTTGTCCATTGCGAACATAATATTTACCAATATCTGCCAGTGAACCGCGATAAGAACTATCTGCCTGTGACATTACACGGAAATTTCTTCCATATAAATTAAAATCATTGACATAACTACTTCCTAATAACGTTGACAACGTGCTATACACATCCGATACTGATACACCCAATTTCTTTGCTTGTTCTTTATCTACATTCACCTGGTAACTTGGTGTACGGGCGCTAAAGAATGTATAGGCCAATCCGATCTCCGGACGCTGATTAAGTTTAGCAAGAAAATCACGCGCTACTTTTTCAAATACCTGTATGCTATCGGTACTGGTTGTTTGTTGTAATTCAAAAGTGAAACCGGATGTGGCACCCAAACCCGGAATAGCCGGCGGAGCAATGACACGTACCGTTGCTTCTTTGATATCTTTCATGGCACCCTGTATCTTGGCCATCACATCCTGGGCTACCTGTCCTTTGCCTTTGCGATCGTCCCATGGTTTGAGCAATACGAATACAGTACCTGAGTTTGATTTATTGGAAAAACTGATCACATTCAATCCGGCAAGACCACCTACTGTTTTTACTTCAGGGATCTGGCGGATACGACGTGCAATATCTCTTAACATCGCTACACTTCTTGTGGTAGAAGTAGCTTCGGGCATTTCATACGTAACGAGCAAACGACCCTCATCTTCCGTTGGGATAAATCCTGTCGGTTTATTTTTAAATAAAAAGAATAAGCCAATAAATAAAACAACCAGCATCACCAATACATACGGAGTTCTTTTGATCCAGCCGCGAACACCTTTTGTATAGCTGTTTGTTAGTTTACCAAAACCACGGTTGAACCAGGCAAAGAATTTTTCCAGGAAATTCTTCTTTGCATTTTCATCTTTCGAAGGTTTCAGCATCAATGTACAAAGAGCCGGTGTTAATGATAAGGCAACAAAAGCCGAGATCACCACTGATACAGCGATAGTGATAGCGAACTGCTGATATAAGCGACCAACGATCCCTGATATAAAACCGACGGGAATAAATACTGCTGCAAGGATCAACGCGATGGCGATAACCGGACCGGAGATCTCACGCATTGCTTTACGCGTTGCTTCTTTCGGCGACATCTTTTCGTGATCAATATTATGTTGTACTGCTTCTACTACCACAATCGCATCATCCACCACGATACCAATAGCCAGCACGAAGGCAAACAATGTAAGGGTATTGATCGTAAAACCAAGTGAAGTGAACATGATGAACGTGCCGATCAATGATACAGGGATCGCTAATACAGGGATCAATGTAGCGCGCCAGTTTTGAAGGAATAAGAATACAACCAGTATCACAAGCAACAACGCTTCTACGAGCGTATGTGCCACTTCATTGATAGAAGCTTTCACAACTGAAACAGTTTCTAACGGTATCAGGTAATCAACTCCCGGGGGGAAATTTTTCTTTACATCGCTTAATGCTTTGAGGACGCCTTCATAGGTATTAAGGGCATTCGCACCTGGTGCCTGGTATATCAATAAAAAGGCAGCAGGTTGTCCGTTTACAAATGAATTGATACTGTAATCAAAACGACCCAATTCTACTCTTGCTACATCTTTTAAATAAACAATACTTCCATCAGCCGGACGTGTACGGACAACGATATTTTCAAATTGTTCCCTTGTATTGATACGGCTATTGGTAAGTACACTATATTCAAACGCCTGGGCATTTGGTTGAGGATTGCCTCCTACCGTACCACCTGCTATCTGAAGATTCTGTTCCTGTAATGCTGCATTTACTTCTGCAGGTGTCATGCCAAGCACCGCAAGTTTTTCCGGGTTAAACCAGATACGCATACCGAAATCATCCGAACGTGATAACACGTCACCGACACCTTTTACACGGAGGATCGCATCTTTTACATACAGGTTTACATAGTTTCCAAGAAATGTTGAATTACGGCTGCTATCGGGTGAATAAAATGCCAGCGCCACCATGATCGATGGATTACGTTTTCTTACCGTAAGACCCAAACGTTTTACCGCATCAGGTAATGTTGGTTCGGCTACACTCACACGATTTTGTACATCGAGTGTCGCAATATTAATATCAGTTCCTACTTCAAAGTTTACAGTAATACCACTCTGTCCACTGCTGGTACTGTTACTGGTCATGTATGTCATACCAGGTGTACCGTTTACCTGTGTTTCAATAGCGGTAGTAGTAGTTTGTTCTACTGTTTGCGCATCAGCACCGGTAAAATTGCCGGCGATAGAAACGGTGGGAGGAGAAATATCCGGGTATTGGGCAACAGGAAGACTGATCAATGAGATAATTCCCACCAATACCAGTACGATCGAAATCACAATTGCCGTTACCGGCCGTTTTATGAAAGTTTCTGCTATCATGTTCTTCTAATGTGAGACTGTCAAATTTTCAAATTATTTTTTGGGTTGTGCCGGTGGCGCTGGTGGCGCTGTTGTAATCACTGCTCCCTGTCTCAGGTTTTGTACACCCTGTACAACAATCTTATCGCCTTCCTTCAATCCATCTTTTACAATGATATCGGTACCAACCTGTTTTCCCAATGAAAGTTTACGTTGTGACACCTTATTGCTATCACCTACTACGTAAGCAAAATATTCTCCTAGTTGTTCGCTTACTGCTTTGTAAGGAATAGTGATTGATTTCTCTGCTGAATTATTCAATATTCTTACCGACGTACTCATTCCTGCTTTCAATGTATTTTTTTCATTAGCGAAAACAAGTCTTGTTTTAATAGTTCCTGTTTGCGGATCAACGGCACGATCGATCAGGCTGACCTGGCCAAAGTAAGGATACACATCATTACCAAACGCCAATGAAAAAGTTGAATCACCTTTCTTTGCTTCACGTTGTAATGTTGTGAACCGGTAGATTTCTTTTTGATCAACCGCAAAATCAACAGCGATAGGATTATCTGTAGAAATAGTATTCAATACAGTCTGACCCGCCACTACCGACGTACCGCTTCTTACTTGTGAGATACCGATCGTTCCTGTAAATGGAGCAATGATGGTAGCGAAGTTGACGTTTGCTTTTACTGCATTCACATTTGCTTTGGCAGCATCTACTTGTTTCTTCGCAGCTTCCAATGCGGCGTCTGCATAGTCGACCTGTTGTTTGGCAATGGCATCTTTTTTATCCAACTCATGATAGCGGTCCGCATCTTTCTGAAACTTCAGCAGGTTTGTTTGCTGTACTTCAAGGTTAGCTATAGCTTGTTGGTAGTTCGCATTATACAATTGCTGATCGATAGAGTATAAACGTTGTCCTTTGTTAACCTTATCACCGTCTTTAAAATAAATACCGGTGATATAACCAGTCACCTGTGCGCGTAATTCGGTTTGGTTCAATGCTACGACTGTACCTGGATATTCATCATAATAAGCAGCATCGGCTGTTTTTACATCCTGTACCGTCACCGGTATAGCAGGAGGCGGCCCCTGTTGCGTTTGTTGTTTTCCGCCGCAGGCTGTCAATAAAACAAGTAACCCGCTAACAAAACTGATCTGCGATAATTTGATTTGCATATTCTATAAACGTTGATCTGATAAACTAAACTATTAATACCTGAGGTCGCCTAAACTTCTTTGTACATCGATCTTACTGCTCAATACATCGTACAATGCATTGAAATAATTGATCTGTGCTGTACGAAGATCTGTTTCAGCAGAAATTACTTCGAGGTATGTTTTTATTCCTGAACGATATTGTAACTGGATAACATCATATACTTCCTGCGCAATGGCCACATTTTCTTTTACCGCCACGTAATTAGCAAAACTGCTTTTATAGCCTGCCAATGCAGAATAGTAAGCTGAGCTTAATTGATTTTTCAGATTGGTTATTTCAAGATCAATATTCTTCAACTCCCATTGAGCCTGCTGAATATTGAATTTTCTTTTACCACCCTGGAAGATCGGAAATGATAATGTCAATCCTGCATATGAGTTAGGATAAGAGGTGTTATATAATTTTCCAAAATCATTATTGAGGTAATTCAGGTTGTATGCGCCGTTGGCTGATAAAGAAGGAATGAAACTCCATTTATTATAGCTGACATTGGCTTCCTGTAATTTTCGTTGTGTCTGTAACTGTTGATACTCGATGCGTTTGGTATAATCAACCTGCTGAAGCGTATCCAATACTACTTCTGTTTCGAGTTGTGCGCTATCGTATTCAATCCTGAGTGTTCCTGTTTCCGGATAATTAATTAAAGCTTTCAGGTATTCAGTTTTTGCCTGCAGGGCTTCAATATTTGTCTTGAGTGTAGCTTTTGCATTATTCAATGCAATGGTGGCACGTTTGTAATCTGTCTTATCTACCACACCTGCATCGTATTGAGCCTTTGCATCACTCAGGCTTTTTTCAAGTCGTGCTATATTCTGATTAGAAACATTTATCTGCTGACCGGTAGCTAATACATCATAGAATGCTTTGGATACATTCGCTACCACATCGATGGTTGTATTAGTTGTTTGCTGTTTTGATAATAAACGCACATTGCCCTTTGTTCGGTTAGCCAGTAACACATCGCGGTTAAAAATGTTCTGGGTTGCAGAGAACTGCAATCCGGATGTATTATTCACTCCGAGCCTGACAGGATTACCTGCGATCACACTTGTCTGCACCTGGAAATTGTGCTGATACAGGTAATTGAAATTGACTTGTGGGTACCAGTCGGACAATTTTGATTTGATCTGCAGGTCGGTGATCTTTTCATCGTTCAGGGCCTGTTGAATCTGGGGTTGTCTTTTTAAGGCATACTGAACCACATCAGGTAAGGTGGCGCTCTGTAATAAACTGTCGGATTGTTGCTGTGCCTGTGAAGTAACTGAACAAATGAGCAGAGTAATAGCCAAAAAAGTATACATAGCAGAAGAGTAGCTCTTCTTTAGGTGTTCTCTAAGCATAGAAATTAAAATTCTGTCCCTTATGGCCGGGAATCGTTGGTTTTCCTTGAATGTGTAATACAACAGCAAAGAGGAAACATTGTTTATTGATAACCAGATAAAATGAAGAGCAAAAGTAAGGGGAAATATTTTTTCGGAGAGTTAACTCATTGAAAAGAATGGACGCCCTGTAATAAAGGCAAAAAAACAGCCCCAATCAAACGATCAGAGCTGCTTCCTTAATAAACCCACCAATATTTCCTCCGCATGCGCGGAAGATCTGCTAGTTGAATACTTTTTATCCAAGATATGCTTTCAGTGCACTGCTGTAGCGCGCTTTCTGAAGGCGTTTGATCGCTCTTTCTTTGATCTGGCGGATACGTTCTTTAGTAAGATCGTATTTCTGACCAATCTGCTCGATTG
>JBDTPD010000270.1:0-6064 GCA_039932855.1 Chitinophagaceae bacterium
GTGGCTCTCTGTGCCTTCTCCGTGGCTCTCTGTGTCCAATCTTGTCAAACAATTATTGATAATAATATTTCTCCAGCAATACTTTCTCCATTCCATTTTTCCTTGCCTTTCGCGCCAGCCATTTAAACACCGGAAATAATACTCCTGATAATCCCGCAGGTTTTGTATCTGTCAACTGCATGATCAGCGCCAGTTGCAATATACTTTTCGGTATTCCTTTCTTGCTCGTCATTCCATCAGCAGCCAATCCATAAGCAATCGCTAATCCTTTTATAAAATTTTCATGCGCCGGAAAGAATTGTATCTGGCAGGTAATGGATTCTTTTCCTTCATTAAAAAAATAATGTGGGGTATAGAGTGGTACAGTCATGGACCCGCCGGGATGCAGAAAATGTTTTTTATTTTTTATGCGCACACCCAATGTGCCTTTGATAGCAGTAAATGTTTCTTCAAAAGCGCTATGTATATGCATAGTGTTACTGCCACCAGGTGCAATATCTATTTCTGCTAATGTATAAACTCCACCTGTTTCTTCACTGGTTTTCAATACCCGAAGTCTGTCTTTGTAAATTGGATTAATGAAATCTCTTCTCGTGACTAGTTTCTTTTTCATGGCAGCGAAAGTAACGGGAGAAGGAAAGTGCGGGAATAGTATAATGATACCAGGCAATGAGCAATAAACAATGGGCAATAAGCAATAGGCAGATGCGCATTGCTTATTGCCTATTGAGAGACATAATTGCTTGATAATCTGATGTATTATAAATAATTGCAACTATGCTTTCACCGGCAAATTATATTTATTATACTTGCGCACACTAAACTTGTCATTATGGGAGCACTCATTATTTTCTACCTCATTATTATTGTCTTTATCATCGCATCTATGTGGAAGGTCTTTGAGAAGGCCGGACAACCTGGTTGGGCTTGTCTCATTCCAATCTACAACATTTACATTATGACCAAAATTGCTGGTAAACCAGGCTGGTGGGTTGTCTTATTGATAGTGCCCGTCGCCAACCTCGTTATCATTATCTGGTTATACAATATGATTTCTAAAAGCTTCGGCAAAGACGAAGGATTTACTGCCGGATTGATTTTCCTTGGTTTCATTTTCTGGCCGATACTTGGATTCGGCGATGCCAAATACCAGGGACCATTCGGTGATCCTGCAGCATTTGCAGCTTACCAGGGTAAGAATAAATTCGAATTCGAGCAGCCCCAGGCATAATATAGAACGCAGACAATAGTATACTGCCGGTTCATTGATCATTATAAAAGTGATTGATGAGTCGGCAGTTTTTTTATGAATGATAAAGTAGTGGTTGCATGAGTGATAAAATGATCAGTCACAAGTAAAACTGGCCGTTGGAAAGGATATTGTCTGCGGTGACCATTATCGATGTCTGCCGGGGACACTGCTTCTTATAAAGGCAAGCTGTATGGGTTTTGTTCATACGCATGTAAAAAGAAGTTCTTGCAACATCCCGAAATTTTTGATTAAGAGAATTGTCTGTTTCAATTATTTTTTAAGCAAACTTGTGTCCATCTGAAATAAGAAAACAGTTTTTTCAACTGTTGAAGTGCAGATAAGAGTACCCTGATGTGCATGACTGATTTGCGAAGCAATATAAAGACCAAGCCCCAGACCATTGTGGCTTGGTCTTGTTTTTTCCCTGGTGAATGGTTCAAAAATGTGATCTATCATATTTTGCGGAATGGGAGTACCCTGGTTGGAGATAGACAATTCAAAATGATGCTTTTGATGAATAGCTTGTACTTCTACTGGAGCACTTGCATCTCCATGAGTTAATGCGTTCGCAAGTAAATTAGAAAAGAGCTGACAAATCCGGCTACCATCACAAAATACCGGTTCATCGATGTGGAACTGGAAATTTATTTGTCTCTTTGGAAATTGTACATGCAGTTCTTGAACAATATGCTGTAACATCGGTTGAAGCTTTGCGTCGGACAGTTCCAGTACAATACCTGTACCCAGGCGCGTACGAGCAAAATCCATGATGTTGTTAATCAGTTCGGACATGCGGTTAGCACTTCGTTGCACAATATTGACCAGGAGCTTATCGGTTTCATTTTGCAATGACTGTTGAAGAAAATCAGTACCGCTGATAATTGAGCTGAGTGGATTACGCAGATCGTGGCCAAGAATGGCTATCAATTGATCACGCAGCTTGATGCGATCGCGTTGATCCAGAATTTCAGATGCCAGCCGGCGTTTTTCTTCCTGGATATTCGCTTCATACTTTAAACGGTCAGTTGCTTTGATAATAAGAAGGCGGATAAACATAGGCTGTCCTTGTTCATCCCGTCGTTCATACGCGTTAAGAAGTACGGGGAAACGATCGCCATTTTTGGCAAGAAGTTGTACTGCTACTTCATCAACATGTCCCTGCATCCGGAGCAAAGGGCCCAGATGTGTTTCATAATAGATTCTTCCCCCGACAGCAAGTATGTCAGAAAATTTACGTCCCTTAATTTCCTCTATGGGTATCTGAAGCCAATCTGCGAGTTTATTATTTGCCAGAATGATAACACCCTGCGTGTCGGTAGTCGCATATCCGCACAATGCATGATCCATCAGGTCCTGGAAATTTTCGACCTGCTCTTTGTGTATATACGATTTATTAGTTGACATCTAAAAGAAAAGCCTTTATGGCATCGATTGTTTCCTTGGGCGCGCTTAAATTAGGACAATGGCCCGTGGCTTTCATTATAGTTAATGTACTATTAGCAATTTTATCATGCGTATAAATTCCAACATTCAGCGGAGCGATCACATCATCAGAACACTGAAGGATCAATGTAGGAATATTTATACGATCAAGGATATCCCGTTTATCAGTTAAAAAAGTTGTCCGGGCAAAATGTTTTGCGATATCAGGATCAGTCTGGCAGAAACTATTCGTTAATTCCTGGCCCAGTTCAGGACGGTTGGCATTTCCCATGATAACAGGGGCCATGGAACTTGACCATCCAAGGTGGTTGCTATCTAACGAATCGAGTAGTTCCAGAATTTCTTCCTTAGAGAAACCGCCATTATAGTCGCCATCGTTAATATAACAAGGTGAGGGGCCCACCATAATTAATGCCCGGAATCTTTCAGGTGCTGCAATCGCTGCAAGGGCACCGATCATTGAACTAACGGAGTGACCAACAAAAATAACATCAGATAGCTCCAGGGTTTCGCATATCTGTACAATGTCTTCGGCGTATCCTTCGAGATGACTATACTTTTCTTTATCATAGGCTGACAAATCTGAACGACCGGCTCCTACATGGTCGAATAAAATAATCTTATAATCATCCTCAAATGCCGGCGTAACATAGCGCCACATGTTTTGGTCGCAACCAAAACCGTGCGAAAAAAGCAAAGTTCTGGAACCACGTCCTTTGACTACGACATTGTTTTTTTTCAGAATATCCATTGGTTAATAGTTGGTGCCTGTTTTAAAGATAATTAAAAAACACACAATTTCCCGCAGATAAGCAGGAGTAACGCATCATAGAAATAACTGGTTTCACGCAATCCCGATCGCCATCAGGGCGCAAAGAAGACATACCGATGGGAAAATCTGCTCAGCGTTGTTGTAGTATGTGATACTTAACGAATCAATGTGAAAATACTTTCGTTAAAATTTTTTATATGAGGCAGGTAAAGCCATTGATTCTTTTTTTATTAGTATTACCGCTTGGTACTACATTAAGTTGCGTAGAGCAACCTATGGAACCGCCCGGAGCGGTTGCATTGCAGACAACAGTGATTACTCAGAATTTACAGTTTCCCTGGGAGATAGCATGGGGACCGGATAATTTTATCTGGATGACTGAAAAGTTTGGCCGCATTAGTCGGGTTAACCCGGCGACGGGTGTTGTTACACCATTGCTGGATGTTCCATTAAGCCTCGGATTTTCTGGTGAAAGCGGACTTCTTGGAATGGCAGTGAGTCCTGATTTTACGAGATGGCCCTATGTATTTATCGTGCACACGCTGGGTCCTTCGTCTACGGTGGAAATGGTAGAACGATATACTTATTCAAATGGTGCGCTTACCAGTCCGGTAGTGATCATTAATAATATAATTGGAAATATTCAACATGATGGCAGCCGCCTGGCAATCGTTGGAGATAAATTATTTGTCAGTACCGGTGATGCAATGCTGGTAAGAGGTGCAGATCCTCAATCTTCGTCCAGTCTTAATGGAAAAATATTGCGCGTTAATTTCGATGGTTCTATTCCTGCTGACAATCCAGATCCTCATAGTCTCGTGTGGTCGAGGGGGCATCGTAATCCACAAGGATTGGTGTTTGCCAATAATCGTTTGTATAGTACAGAGCATGGTGGCGATGATGAAGTGAATGTCATCAAACCGGGAAAGAATTATGGATGGCCATTGATCGATGGTGTGGCTGGTACTCCGGAGGAGATCCAGGTGGCGATGTCTGATCCGGCTATGACCAATCCGATTTTCAGCTGGGTGCCGGGAATGGCACCATCGGGTATGGACTATTATAATAATGATGCGATACCTCAATGGAAAAATTCTTTACTTGTAGCGTCGCTGAAACTGGAGAGCCTTTATGATGCGAGGCTGAACCCGGACAATGAAACTGTGTTGCATGTCAATCGTTATTTTATATCTGCGTTTCATCGCATACGTGATGTGTGCGTATCGCCATCAGGTGATGTATATATGTGTACCAGTAATGGGAATAATCAGGATCAGATCATTAGAATTTCTCCGGTAAGAACTGGGAGGAGTTAATAAGCACAACTCTTTGCGCCTTTGCGTGAAACTTGCCGATCGGAAAATCTGTTCAGCGTAGTTGTAGTATGTGATACTTAACGATTCAATGTAAAAATACTTTCGTCAAAATTTTTTACTATGAGGCAGATAAAGCCATTGATTCTTTTGTTATTGTTAGTACCATTTATTTCTTCGTTGAGTTGTTCAGATATACCTCTTGAACCACCTGGAGCGGTTAAGTTGCAAACAACAGTTATTACGCAGAACTTACAGTTTCCCTGGGAGATAGCATGGGGGCCGGATAATTTTATCTGGATGACGGAAAAATTTGGCCGCATTAGTCGTGTCAACCCGGCGACAGGTGTTGTGACACCATTGATAGATGTTCCATTGGCCCTTGGATTTGGTCTTGAAGCCGGACTTCTTGGGATGGCAGTGAGTCCTGATTTTACCAGGTGGCCCTATGTATTTATCGTACACACGTTTGGTGCTAATGCTGCGGTTGAAAGGGTAGAGCGATATACTTATTCAAACGGAACGTTGATCAATCCGTTGATTCTTGTTGATGGCATAGTTGGAAGTGATCAGCATGATGGTAGCCGCCTGGTCATCGTAGGAGATAAATTATTTATCAGTACCGGCGACGCACAATTACAACGCGGTTCCGATCCTCAATCATCTTTAAGTCTTAATGGAAAGATCTTGCGCATTAATTTCGATGGTTCTATTCCTGTTGACAATCCTGATCCACATAGCAGGGTATGGTCAAGAGGTCATCGTAATCCGCAAGGATTGGTTTTTGCTAATGATCATTTGTATAGCACGGAGCATGGTGGTTATGATGAAGTGAACCTGATCAAGCGTGGAAAAAATTATGGATGGCCACTAATCGATGGTATAGCCAATACTACACAGGAGAATGAAGAAGTGATCTTTAATCAGGATATGACCAACCCGATCAAAGAATGGGCAAGCGGAACTGCGCCATCTGGTATGGACTATTATAATAATAATGCGATACCGCAATGGAAAAATGCTTTGCTGGTGGCGTCACTCAAAGCAGAGAGCCTTTACGAAGTGAAGCTGAACCCCGACAATGAAACTGTACAGATCACCAATCGTTATTATCAAACTACGTTCGGGCGCTTACGTGATGTATGCGTATCGCCGGGAGGTGATGTATATATGTGTACCAGTAATGGGAATAACCAGGATAAGATCATTAGGGTTTCTCCTATAACAACAGGAAGGAAGGAAATGTAAAATCTAAAATATAGAATATAAAATGTAAAAGTGGAC
>JBDTPD010000271.1:0-6056 GCA_039932855.1 Chitinophagaceae bacterium
GAAGCATTGAAAAGAAGTCCGACAGGGAAGGCATCAAGGAAGAAGATCTGGAGCATGCGAATGATGAACTGACGCACAGCCTTTTTACTGAGCTGGGTCGCAATTTTATTACTCCGTTTGACCGGGAAGATATTCATATGCTTGCTACCTCTCTTGACGATGTAGCAGATTACATTTATGCATCTGCTAAAAAGATCAACTTTTACCGGGTCAACCCGAATGATATTGGCATGCAGAAAATGGCCGAACTAATAGAACAGGGAGCTATTCATCTTCGTACAGCTATAGTCGAATTGCGCGACATGAAGAACATGCGCAATATCACCGAAGCATTGGTAAAAATAAATAGCATCGAAAACCAGGCAGATGACATTTTCGACATGAGTATCGAGCGCTTATTTGCTACTGAGCCTGATGCGAAAGAAGTAATTAAGAAAAGAGAAATATACCAGGTAATGGAAATCGTTACCGACAAATGTGAAGATGCGAGTAACGTGATAGAATCTATTATTATTAAATACGCTTAATTGATTGGGGATTTGAGAAATGATTCATTCATTTTCAACTCTTCAAATTGACACATTGCCAACTTAATTTATGACTTCATTTCTCATTGTCATCATTGTCCTTGCGCTGATCTTCGATTATATCAATGGCTTTCATGATGCGGCAAATTCTATTGCTACGGTTGTATCTACTAAAGTATTGACGCCTTTTCAAGCGGTGTTGTGGGCAGCCTTGTTCAACTTTGTCGCTTATTTCATTTTTAAAGATCACGGTGTTGCTAACACCATTGCAAAAACAGTAAAATCGGAATTTATTACGCTGGAAGTGATCTTTTCAGGATTGATCGCTGCTATCATCTGGAACCTGTTTACCTGGTGGCGCGGCATTCCTTCTTCTTCATCACATACATTGATCGGTGGATTTGCCGGAGCAGCTATTGCACACTCGGGGCATTTCAGTTCAGTCAATTCAGGACCAGTAATACAAATTGTAAGTTTCATCTTCCTCGCACCATTGATCGGTATGATCATGGCGTTTATTATTTCACTATGGTTCATTAACTCATTCAGAAAGGGATGGGGACCCAAAATTTTTTCGCTGGTCATTATATTACTGATTGTTCTCTTCCTCGTCACTCATCTCGAAACAAATCCGGATAAATTAAAATCTCATTACCAGTCTTATTTTCTGAAAGTGATTTTTCATTCACAGAATTTTAAATGGATCCTGTTATGCCTGATCGTATTGATCATGGCCGTATTCTCCTTATACCTGAGTAATCTTAATGCCAATCGTGCCAACGCCTGGTTCAAAAGATTACAGCTCGTTTCCTCTGCCATCTTCAGTATTGGTCACGGTGGTAATGATGCGCAAAAGGTCATGGGGATTATCATGGCGGCATTGATCGCCTCTAATCCTGATAAATATCACCTGGATCACATGGTATGGTGGGTACCAATAGCCTGTTATAGCGCCATTGCCTTTGGTACGATGAGCGGTGGATGGAAAATTGTGAAGACGATGGGAACGCGGATCACCAAGGTGACACCATTTGAAGGTGTAGCCGCAGAAACGGCCGGCGCCATCACACTTTTTATCACTGAGTCATTAAAAATACCTGTCAGCACCACGCATACCATCACCGGGTCTATTATGGGAGTTGGCGCTACCAAACGCTTATCAGCCGTACGCTGGGGCGTGACGGTAAACCTGCTCTGGGCCTGGATCCTGACCATTCCTATCAGTGCTCTTCTTGCTTCGGGGATTTACTACCTGGTGCAATTTTTAAAGTAACAGGGCATAATCGATGATGGTCATTGCAAAAAAAAATGCATTTTTGCGAATAACTTATTATGGCTAAAATTCTTGTGTCTGGTGGCTGCGGCTACATTGGTTCCCATACGATTGTTGACCTGATAGAGCATGGCTATGATGTCATTTCTGTAGATAATAACAGTCGCTCCGATCCGGCTATTCTTGAGGGAGTAGAACGTATAACGGGTAAAAAAGTAAAAAACTATCGCGTCGATCTTTGCAATTATGATGATACGTTCGCCATATTTCATGAAAATGAAGGCATCGAAGGCATTATTCATTTTGCAGCGTTCAAAGCGGTAAACGAATCAGTGGAAAAACCGCTGATGTACTTTGAAAATAACCTCAATTCCCTGATCAACCTGCTCAAATGTGTTCAGGAGTTTGAGATCCCCTACTTCGTGTTTTCTTCTTCCTGCACTGTATATGGCAATCCTGATCATATTCCGGTGACGGAAAAAACACCACCTAAACCTGCTGAATCCCCTTATGGATATACAAAGCAGATGGGTGAGCAGATCATCAATGAATTTGCAAAAAGCAGTTCATCACAGTGTATCCTCTTGAGATATTTCAACCCGGTTGGGGCGCATCCATCTATTTATATTGGTGAAATGCCGATCGGTCGTCCGCAGAACCTGGTACCGGCAATTACACAGACTGCCATTGGCAAATTGCCAAAGATGACGGTTTATGGAAATGACTATGACACGCGTGATGGTTCTTGTCTGCGTGATTTCATTCATGTCAGCGATATCGCTAATGCGCATACATTATCTATAAAATATTTGCAGGATCACCGTAATACTTCCAGGTGTGAAGTATTCAATCTTGGTAGTGGAAATGGTGTGACTGTACTGGAAGCCATTAAATCATTTGAGAAAGTAAGTGCTGTTGAATTAAATTACGAGATCGGTCCCCGCCGCCCTGGTGATGTCATTGCTATTTATGCAAACAATGATTATGCAAAAACTCAATTGCAATGGAAGCCCAAATTTACACTCGATGAAATGATGCTGACAGCATGGTTATGGGAGCAGAAGCTGAAAGCTGATGACACTATTTTTAGTGGGCAACCTAAAGAGCTGAATTAACAGTAGGCAGTTGGCAGTTCACAGTCTATCAGTCGGCAGTCACAGTCGTTAGTTAGAATTTGCATTTTACGTCCTGAAAAAAATAAAAAATTTTCAATAGTCAGACACTGACTGCAGATTGATAGACTGCAGACTGTGAACTGAAAACATTACTTTTGCGAAGCAAAAATTACGCTATGTCATTAAAGGAAATTCAATCTACCGGTAATAAGGATACAAGAAGTGGTTTTGGCGATGGAATCGTTGAGGCGGCACGCAAAAATTCAAATGTGGTTGCGTTGACAGCTGATCTGGCTGGTTCATTAAAGTTGAATCAGTTCATGAAAGAATTTCCTGAGCGTTTTGTACAGTGTGGTATTGCTGAAGCAAACATGATCGGTATTGCAGCAGGTATGACCATTGGTGGTAAAATACCTTTCACAACTACCTTCGCAAATTTCTCCACCGGTCGTGTATATGATCAGATCCGTCAGAGTGTTGCCTATAGTGGTAAGAATGTAAAGATCTGCGCATCACATGCGGGATTAACATTGGGAGAAGATGGTGCAACACACCAGATACTCGAAGATATTGGCCTGATGAAGATGTTGCCGGGTATGACAGTGATCGTTCCCTGCGATTATGCACAAACAAAAGCAGCTACCGAAGCTATTGCAGAATATCAGGGTCCGGTGTATTTAAGATTCGGCAGACCAGTATGGCCCATCTTTACATCAGACAGACCTTTTGAAATTGGTAAGGCTCAATATTTTTCCGAAGGAACAGATGTTACCATTTTTGCCTGCGGCCATATGGTATGGAATGCAATACAGGCTGGCGTTATCTTAGAGGAAAAAGGCATTAGCGTAGAAGTGATCAACATTCATACAATAAAACCATTGGATGAAGAAACTATCATCAAATCATTGACAAAAACAAAATGCGCCGTTACAGCAGAGGAGCATAATATAATTGGTGGTCTTGGTGATGCAATCGGTCAGTGTGCAGCAAAACATCTTCCTGTTCCGATTGAATATGTTGGTACAAAAGATACATTTGGCGAAAGCGGAACACCGATGGAGTTGCTGAAAAAATATGGACTGGATATTCCAGATATTGTAGCGGCAGCTGAAAAGGTACTTCAACGTAAAAAGAGTTAGTATAATTAAGAATGATGAGTTATAAATGATGAATGTGGCGTAAAAGATCTGGCACTACCAAAATTTTACGCCACATTCATCATTCATAACTCATAATTTTATTTTCAGGTCCTCTCATTCACCGGGATAACATTTTTCATTCTACTGCGTTAAACAAATCATATGTCCGCAGCCACAGATACAGAATTACTCATCCAGTTCCGCGACCCGGCCACGAAAGAACGTGCATATACGGCTATCATAAAAAAATACCAGGAAAAATTATACTGGCACATTCGCAGAATGGTAATAGACCATGATGATGCGAATGATGTTTTACAGAATGTATTTATTCGTGTATGGAAAGGATTGGAGAATTTTCGCGAGGATAGTCAACTCTATACCTGGCTTTATCGTATCGGCACCAATGAATGCCTGACATTTCTCGAACAACAGAAAAAAAGAGCTTCGGTCAGCCTGAGCAATGAAGAAAGTGCCTTAAGTAATAAGATCAAGGCTGATCAGCATTTTGACTACAATAAATTGGAATGGAAACTGCAGCTGGCCATACAGGAATTGCCTGAAAAGCAGCGGATCGTTTTCAACCTAAGGTATTATGATGAAATGCCTTATGAAGAAATGAGCAGGGTGTTGGAAACCAGTGAGGGAGCGCTGAAAGCCAGCTATCATCATGCAGTCAAAAAAGTTGAGGAATATCTCAAAGATTATTAAACTTTCAGGGCAAATAAGCGTCTCAAATACGCACGAATGACGACAAGAGACACCATATTACAAGAGTTGAAAGAACTGGATAGCAGCCTTTCAAATACCTCTTTTTCAAATGTTTATCGCGTACCGGGCGATTATTTTGAAGGGCTGGCAAACCGTATTATGTCCCGTATCAGATCTATGGAGCTGGAAAGTAGCCAGGAAGAATTGAGCGCTGAGTCTCCTTTGATCAATATTACGCGGATCATTCCTTATCATGTACCTGGCAGCTATTTCGATGGACTGGCAGACAAACTGATGGCAGGCGTATTGCAAAGCGATTATTCAGACACGCCGGCAAAAGAACTGGAAAGCCTTTCTCCTTTATTAAGTGGGTTGAAGAAACAAGTACCTTATACAGTTCCTGATAATTATTTTGAAACTCTTACAACTGATGCTAAACAAACGATTGAGCCGGCGAAAGTTGTTTCACTGACCAATCGTAAATGGTTCCGTTATGCAACCGCTGCCATCGTTATTGGTTTCATTGCATTCAGTGGTGTTGTATTCTTAAGTAATAATAGCAAACAGATCGATATCGATAAAAACCCGCATGGATGGGTTGAAAAAAATGTAGTGAAGGACGTCAGCACAGACGAGTTGGATAATTTTATCAATCTTACCGATGAAGAAGCGCCTGTTATTGCAAGCACTTCTAATGCTGTTCAGGTAAAAGAATTAATGAAGAATGTATCTGATGATGCGATTGAAGATTTCTTAAACGATACACAAGCGGCTGTGCCTGATGCCGATGATTCCCAGGTATTAAATTAAATGAAACGCTTTTTATTCATATTGAGTTTGGTGCTCGCGACCAGTTGTCGGCTTTTTGCGCAGGATGCAGATAGTACAGAGAATGGCAATGAGAAGATCCGGGATAAAATGAGCGAGTATATTCAGAAACGACTTGACCTGTCGAAAGATGAGGCCAATCGCTTTGCTCCTGTCTTTTTGAAGTATTTCAAGGAATGGAGGCAAACGATCCGCGAGAATCGTGGAGACAAACTCATTATGCAACAAAAGATTATAGCATTGCGGCTGCGCTACAGGCCCCAGTTCAGAGAGATTATAGGGGAAAAACGAGGGGACCAGGTATATGGCCAGCAAGACATGTTTTTAAAGGAACTACGTGAAATTGGCCGGGAGCGCCTAAGAAATAACCCTAACGAAAGGAGACCCCTTTTAAGAAACAGGACAAATTTTATAATAAAATAAGTTTTTATATATCTTTGACCTTGGTGTTTTTCATAGGTTA
>JBDTPD010000272.1:0-6056 GCA_039932855.1 Chitinophagaceae bacterium
GATGCAAAGAAGATCGCAAATAAGAATATTTCACTACTGTATCCGTTGGTCAGTGCAGAAATGCCTTTAATAGGCGTGGAGCCTTCTGCTATTCTCACTTTCCGTGATGAATATATTGATCTCGCTGATGATGATCAATTGGAAAAAGCAAAAGAGTTATCCAAGCATGTATTTCTTATCGATGAATTTATTGCAGCCGAGATCGATAAAGGAAATATTTCTTCTTCTTTATTCAGTAAAGAAAAAAAAGCCATCAAGCTTCATGGACATTGCCAGCAAAAAGCATTGTCTTCTGTTGCTGCATCCGTAAAAATATTATCGTTGCCAGAAAATTATACGGTAGAAACCATTCCTTCCGGTTGCTGTGGTATGGCTGGAAGTTTTGGGTATGAAAAAGAGCATTATGATCTTTCTATGCAGGTAGGAGAGTTGGTGTTATTTCCTGCTGTGCGTTCTGCCAGTGAACAAACTATCATTGCTGCACCCGGCACCAGTTGCCGTCACCAGGTAAAAGATGGAACGGGAAGAAAAGCGAAACATCCTATAGAAATCTTGTATGAGGCGCTGCTGTAAAAATGCAGATTTCAATTAATTGAAATCTGCATTTTACATTTCCCCAGCCTCTTCCGGATACCCATATCTTTTCCGGCATACCTGTATACGGTAAACAATAAATCAAGTGATTTTATTTAAGTGTTATCATGTAAGCGATAATGTTGCATGCACCTAATTTGTTAAGAAACAACGAAAAATGAAATCTATACAATCTATGCTCCCGTTAATTCTAACATAACGACGAGTAGAAGTTCTTATAAAAAAACCAACAGTATTTACTTTACTATACATCATTTTTTTGGCTGGTTTAAGAGGTAGAAAAATTAACCCTGGTATGAGCCGGGGTTTTTTGTTTTTATTTCACGCAAAGGCGCAAAGTTTTCGCAAAGCCGCCAAAAACATACTCCCTCTGCGTCTTCGCGAAAACTTTGCGCCTTTGCGTGAAATTTACCTCTCCAAACATTGTAACTTCCCTGATACCTAAAGTAACATGATATGCGAAAACTTCTTTTCTGCTTATTTATCTTCTATACATCAACTCTCATTGCCCAAGACTCTGTACTTGTCATTCCATTATGGCCAAATGGTGCGCCCGGTTTTGAAAGCCGACGCAATGAAGCCGAGCAAGCAAAGGATTGGTGGGTAAAGAATATTCATAATCCCTCTATTAATGTTTTCTTCCCTCCAAAAGGCAAAGCCAATGGAACGGCTGTAGTGATCTGCCCCGGCGGCGGTCACAGAGAACTGGTGTATACAGCTGAAGGAGTTGAGGCAGCAAAATTCTTTACGGATCTCGGTGTTACGGCTATTGTATTAAAATATCGGTTGTTCAGGGAAGAGAATTCTCCGTATACAATGGAACATACAAAGGCAGATGCATTTCGTGCTATGCGATTAGTGCATAGTCATGCTGCTGAATGGAACATTGATACTGCACGATTAGGCATCATGGGATTTTCTGCCGGTGGGGAAGTCGTTGCCTGGGTAGCGTATGATCAAGGTGCCGGAAATCCATCTGCAAAAGATCCGGTAGAAAGATATTCATCAAGGCCTGCCTTTCAGATATTAATTTATCCGGGTCCATTGGGTGTGCCACCTGCAGTTCCTGCGAATGCACCGCCAGCTTTTTTACTCGCTGCCAATGATGATGTTTGTTGTTCTGTGCCGGTGGTAGATTTATTGCAAAAATACCGGGCAGCAAAAGTACCTGTAGAGGTTCATCTGTATGCGCAGGGCAATCATGGATTTAATATGGGCAATCGTTCATCGCTTAATTCTATTAAAACATGGTCACAACGATTAGCAGATTGGTTGAGTGATAATAATTGGTTAGTTAAAAAGAAATAATAAAAAACATTAGCCACGGATGCATGGATTTTTTATCGTCGAAGGCGATATCCGCGCATCCGTGGCTAAAAAATCTTACTTATTAGTGGATGTTGATTGTATTTTTAAGAATAAAGGCCAACACGACGCACCCAAAAGAAGCGATCATAAAAAAGGAACGAAACCAAAACGCGTACACCACTTTCGCCTGCACTTCTTTTACATTCGAAGGCAGATGCTGCAGGTCCCAGCTTTTGAATAAGCTGATTAAGCGGGTGATTCGTGCTTAGTGTAAAAATGATATCACCGATAATAATGACCAACGCTAACAGTACCAACCAAAAAGAAACAGATCTCCATGCAGCACTTAGGGTAATGACACTTGTCAATAAAGATAACAACAGGATTGGGCCAAATACCGGCATCCGGGCTCCCATAAAACTATCTACCTGTTGCCAGTATTCGGCAAAACCGCGTTCGCTTAACCTGGCCACAGCAGGATTGCCTCCCATAATGGTGAAGAAACCTGTGCCGCCATACAGGCCGCTTAGAAAAAGACTGATACCGAGTGCAAGGGTCGAGAATTTCATGAGCATATAATTCGTTATTTTTTTAATAATGATTGTTTTTACGCTGGCAAAAATCATGTTCAGCAGCTATATCAACAATCACCGTTAATGGGGAAATAAATTATGTAATGGGGGAATTATCTTAGAGAAGAAAAAGAAATTGAGAGGCAACAAAACAAATATTTCAGACGTTCAGGCAACCATTACGGGCATAATCAGGTCTGAATGAACTTAGTTATAAAGAAAATTGTAGTAAAAGCTGTTAATAAATTATTTCAATTCAAACGGATTTTTCCGATATTTTTAGCCAATGCAAGATCACTACCACCTTCTTCAAACCATCTACCAGATCGTTAAGAACGACCCGCAGCCGGAACATTATGGATGTCGCCCGCGTGAACTGATTCTTCGCCGCTTACAGGAATGGTCGGTGATACAACAACAGCTGCAATTACTGGAGCAGGAAGAACTCGTTACTACTGAACAACAGGATACATTGGTTATCCGTATCACACCTGCGGGTATAGCTACTGCAAGAAAACCGGAATTTAAGGTTAAGAATAGTTTATAAGAAAATAATTACATTAAGAAAATGCCCCGCTTTTATAGTGGGGCATTTTTTATAAGAAAAATTATTTAAATAAATCTGCGAGAAATTTCTTCACGATACCAAGTACTTCTTCTGTATCATATACCGCACCACCATGACCAGCACCGGCAATGAATTCTAACTGGACCGGCAATTTCTTTTTCTTATACACTTCCATTAATTCGATCGATTGATTGACCGGCACCTGTATGTCCTGGTCACCATGAACGATTAACAATGGCGGATCAGTTGAGTCCACATGGAAGACCGGGCTTGCCTTACGTGCCAGTTCAGGTACCTGCTCCACCGGTTTTCCCAATAAAGCAGTCAAAGCGGGTACTCTTACACTCAGACCATGCGGTGTTGATTGAGTAAGAATGGTGGTAAAGTCACTCGGGCCATAAAAATCGATAATGGCCTGGATAGATGAACTTTCTTTTTTATAATCACCCAGGTTGCCTTCATAATAAGGATCGTTGTTTGTCACACCTGCCAATGCCACCAGGTGGCCGCCCGCAGATGATCCCCAGATAGTGATCTTATCGGCACGGTAACCATATTTGCCTGCATTTCCCCGCAAAAATCTTATAGCTGCTTTGATATCATAGATACAAGCCGGAAAAGGCGCTTCGCCACTCAGGCGATAATTGATGCTTGCCAGTGCATAGCCGGCTGGTAGTAAGCCAAGCGGTGGCTTTTCTTTCGATCCACCGCTCCAGGCACCCCCATGTACCCAGACAATGAGATAAGGGTTCCTTTTAGCGCCTGGCATATATAGATCCAGCAATAGTTTTTTTCCATCTGCTTCAGCGTAAGCAATATTCTTTGTTGTGTCAATCTGTGCTGAAGAATGAAAACACAAAAAAGAAAAACTAATTATCAGGTATGAAAATTTGATTTTCACTATGGCTTTATTTGTTAGTAATATATTGATTTTTTACTAACGATTGAACGAACCAAAGTAAATGACAATATTCCTTACCTGAAAAACTTTGTGGCGGCCATGTGTCAAAGTTGGGACGAACGAACTTTTTAAACGGGAATGATAAAGAAAAAACGCTGATCCATGTGTCAACCATGTGTCAAGCATGTTTCGTCCATAGGAGAAACACCCCGTTTGACGCATGGTTGACACATGGATCACACATAGTTACACATGATTATAGTTGGTAAAATCCATTTTTCGATTAATACCATGCTGTAGTGAAATTTCAGAACACCCCTTTAGGGGATGGGGGCATCACTTATAAACATTCTTCAAATCCTTCTCAAACAATGTAAACGGATCATCATAAAATTTTATGAAATCTGCTTCACTCACCTGCCCGGGAAATGGCGCATAGAAGTGAGTAGCACTGCGACTATCATTGCGCCAGACCAATACATAAGTCAGGCGTAAGCCTTCTGTCTTTAATGCTTTCAGTAAAGTTTCTGTCCACCATGTCTTATTGGGAATTGATTCAAGTCCTGTTTCGGTGAAAGCTGCGAGCTTGCCTTTTTTCTTTGCATAATCCGAAACGATCTTTAATTTTTTGACTCCCGTTTCTATATCGTACCGGTCACGACCCCAATCTGCATAGTTATCTACACCAACCATATCTACCCATTCATCACCGGGATAACGTTCAAGATATTTTTCTTCCGAATCAAATCTGCAATCCGGTGAAAAAGCATAAATGAAATTATGTACACCAAGGCTATCGCGTAAATAAGTAACGGTAAATCGCCATAATGATTTGAATTCATCAGTTGTACAATGACTGTAGCCCCACCAGAACCAATCACCATCAAATTCATGATAGGGACGGAAGATCATCGGTGCCAGTGTTCCGTTTTTCCCTCTCACTGATTTTGCTACACCGGCTATCGTAGCCAGTATCGCTTTATATTTTTCATGATAAATGCCGCCGGGTACAATCATTTTTACTGCCGGTACCGATACCGAATCGTTCCAATAAAAACCACCAGCGGATGCCGGGTTGATAAAATGCCACGCGACTGTAGTGATACCACCACGATCATACGTATCGCTGATACTTTTTATCAGCGATGCTTTTGTTTTTTCTATCTCTGCATCTGGTCTTCCTGATAAGCCACTGAAGTCAGCGCCAATTACTGCCGGATGTGAACCAGTTACTGATTTTACGTCCGAGCGATCAGCATCGCCATACCATCCATGTCCATATTCAGTGGCATGCTGGTGACCAAACAGGATATGATCCTTTGAAAGCCTATGCAAATTCTTGTACAATGCCTTTGTTTCTTTCGTTGCCTTGGCATCGATTGGTTTTTCATAACCTGTTTGGGAAAAAACAGGAGAAACAATCATTAAACTGATCAGGTAAATAATAACTGCGCGGTTCATTGCTGGTATGATTATTTATTTTTTACGGATGATAGCTGTCCAGCCGCCCCCCGGTTGCATCGTAATAGTTAGTTTATCATTCATCGATACGGTTCTCTTTTCTTTTTTGTAATCCGTTGCGTCTTTTGAAGCGTTAACACCATCGCTGAAAATTTCTGCTTCATAATTTCCATTACCTAAAAATGAAAGATCGATCGTGATGTCCCTGGTATTCCAGTTATTTGTAGCGCCAACATACCAGGTGTCATCTTTCTTTCTCGCAATAGCTACATATTCGGCTACTTTACCATCCAATGCTACTGTTTCATCAAAGACAGTCGGTACCTGTGCAATGAAATCGGTGCATTCCTGTTCTTTTTTATAAGCAGTTGGATTATCAGCCAGCATTTGCAAAGGCGCTTCAAATATGGTGTACAATGCCATCTGGTGGCAACGCGTACCCTGGCTCATGGGAAAAGCATTGCTTGGTCTTGCATTTCCTTTGGTAGCATTGCGCATAGCACCGGGTGTATAATCCAATGGGCCGGCCATCATGCGGATAAAAGGTAAACTCACTTCATGTTGTGGCACACGCTCATCAGCGCTCCACTTGCTATACTCCATACCACGCACTGCTTCGAAGTTGATCACATTCGGCCATGTGCGTTGTAAT
>JBDTPD010000273.1:0-6009 GCA_039932855.1 Chitinophagaceae bacterium
TTCATGATACCAATATGTTTCTTCCTCTATTCTTTATTTCAATCTGATTTCCAATTTATCTTTATTTAAAGATTACCATGTTTTCCTATGAAAAGCCCGAGGTATATATAATGGTTTTTTCAAACTATTCAACTTCAATAAACTCAGGTTCATAAGGTGCAATAATAAAGTTACCAGCATAATTTTTATCAAAAAGGATACTTCTTGATTTTCCATTCATCCGAATCTCTTTTGGCTCACCGCTTACATTCAGATACAAGAAGTGGTTTTTATCTATTTGCCTTGCCATTACACCGGCAGGCACATCAGGTCCTTTCTTTAACGACAACTCAGTAATCAAATCATCCAGCAAAGGATTTAATGCCGCCTCATTTGCCGGAAGTCCAATGTAGATGGCCCTTCCTTTGCCATATTTATTGGAAGTAATAATTGGATAATCTTTATCCAAACTGGTTATGCTTGCCAGCACTTCGGCACCTTTTGATTCAATCACATCAAACTGTGAAGACTCGGAATTGATTGCTTTTTCTTTGTAAGTGATTTCCAGTTTTTTTCCTTTAAATGATTTTCTTGAAATTTCATTCAACGACTCTGTTTCCTCATAGCTTGCTACACGTATTCCAAATACATCGTTCAACCTTCCCGGATGTGTTGAGGCAAACACTTTTCCCGTTTCATCAACAATAGCCGAATTACTCGTCATTACTACAGTTCCCCCGTTTTTTACAAAGTCGCGGATTTTATTTGCAGTGGGCTCATCCATTACGGCAACACCAGGCACAAAAAGTAATTTATAATTGAGTGCACTTTTACTGATCTCAACAACACAAGCATCCATATTGCGGTAATAGAACAGATTGAAACAAGCCTGCAACTGCTCATCATGCCGTTCAGGAAAATAAGCGCTTGCTATCTGACTGGGAAAAGAAAAAGCCAATCCTACTTCTGCCTGGCGTTTGTAAGGAAAATATTTTTCTATCTTTTTAAATTCAGTCGCTATCTTTTTGTATTCATCGTATTTACGGTTGGGAATACCATCCCAATCAACCATGCCTTCCAAATATTGTTCTTCCCCACTGTGCATGCTTTGCCATGTCCATCCGCAAACCATTTGATTGCCGTACATCAAGGTTGCGTAAGCAGATTTTCTAATGGAATTCGGAACAGCGGTCATTGTTGTAAATTCAGTACACCAGAATGGGTTTGTACTTTCGAACTGAATCCGTGCAATTCCAAACAAGGCATTCATAATTCCCCAATTCGTTATTAAAGAATTTCCAGGATAAAAGCCTTCGCCTTCCCGTGTCATTTTACCGGAGTATGCTATGGCAGAGTAATCAAAATATTTCATTTGACTGAAGAACCAGGCATTGGTATTGGTTAAGGCTCCGGGAGCGTTGATATTCACTTTATCAATCACTTTAAAAAGAACCTGGTTAATTTCTTCTGAAATAAAACGTCTGAAATCAAGCATTCGTTCGGGTACAGTTGTACTATAGACGGCTACAGGAAGACCCACTTCATCGAATTGATTAAGCCTTCTTGACCATCGCTGTGTTGCCCATGTTTTATTTAAATTGTCAAGAGTGGAATATTTTTTCTTCAGCCATGTAATGAATCTTTTTTTGACAGTTTCTGAATAAGAGATCGGACCATCTCCGGATTCATTATCTATTCCAAATGCGATCAATGCCGGATGCTTTCCATAATGTTTGGTTAGTGTATCAGCATATGCTACAGCATATTTCTGATACATGGGATCTCCAACATCGTCCATATAACGATGATTTGGGTAGAGCCTGTTTCCATGGGCGTCAACTACGTCAATGGAAGGATACTTTCGGTGTAACCAGATTGGCGCAGGATGAATAGCAATATCTAATATTACTTTGATGCCAGCTTCATTCATTAGATCCATCACTTTATCAAACCATGCAAAATCAAATTTACCTTCTGATGGTTCGTAACTATCCCAGGCAAGATGTCCCATGCGAACTACATTGAGACCGGCTGCTTTCATCAACTGAATGTCGCTTTTTATCTTCTCCATGTTTTTATCATCGTGCGGATGATAGTTGGCACCGACATATAGTTGCTGTGCGTGTAAGCTGACGATCGAAAAGAAAAGAATTCCAGCCAGATGGCACAAATATTTAAATGGAAACCTCATTGCTTTGCCTTATGGTTTTTATGAAGTAAAAGAAATTTTTTTTCTGTATCCTTACAATTTTACAAAGTTCAAAAAGAACACATCATTTTCACGGATATCCAGTTCCTTCAAAAATGGGACTCCCTCTTTTATGGTAATAATATCTTTCGAGACCGATGAACCATCATTCAATTTCTTTATTTGCTCTACCTGTTGCCTGTTAAGCTGCGAAGGTTTTCCCATCGATAAATAAGTGGAGTAAGCATCATTGCTGCGATAACCTACTTTAAAAATTTCAAGCGAATAAATACCTGCAGGTACATTGGCTATATTAATCTTTAATTTTCCTTTTGATTTTGATGGCAGGTCCAGGTTATAATATTTCTGATTGTGAACAGAATCTCCAGGATGTGTATTTGTAAAATCCCAAACCAATGCCTGAACATTTCCGGATGAATCTTTACAAACCCATGAGGCGGAATCTTTACTTGCAAGTTGAATAGCTCCGAGGCGGTTCAAAAATTGGTATGCATAAAATACAGGTTTGTTAATGCCTTGTATAGTCAGCATTCCAAAGCCACCATGAAAAGGAGAATAGCGTGGTCCCGGCTCTTCGAAAATATCGGTGAAGACCCAGTACGACATAGACTGAGCAGCATTACCAACCTGTTTCAATTTCTGAAGTACATAGGCTGCTTCATGATAGCTGTCATGAATTGGATCAGCAGGCGTATATGATGAACTCCATTCGGTGTAATGCAGTTCGAGATTTGGCATTGATGAACCGGCAATTTGTTTTCTTGACCGGAGCACATCACCACTGACACTCATAGGATCTTTGCTCAGTACAGTTCCAGAACTACCATGCTCATCAAGAAATCCCTGGTTTACGCCGTAAGTATGTGTGCTTATAAAGTCAATCGGAATATGGTTGACACTGCAATAGCTGATCATTTCCGGCACCCATGCAGCGCCAGCAGTAGCAGGCCCTCCTACTCTATAATCAGGATTTACACTTTTGACAGCTTTTGCTGTGAAGGAATATAATTTGAAATAGTCCTGCTGCGATCCCGTCCAGAATCCCGGAGAAAGATTGGGTTCATTCCAGGTTTCAAAATACCAGGTCTTTACTTCATCGACTCCATAACGCATGGTAAAGTGCTGTACGAGATTGCGTATCAAATCCTCCCACTTATTATAATCTTTGGGTGGCGTAACATTTCCTTTCCACCAGAAAATGGTTTGATGACCGCTGGCAAGTGCAGAAGGCATGAATCCCAGCTCTACAAAAGGTTTCATGCCGATGCTTTGCAAAAAATCAAACAACGCATCGATGTACATATAATTGTATACCGGATTTCCATTATTGTCCTCTGTATATACAGCCATATCATCTGTCAAAAGACCATGCATCCGGATATATTTGAATCCGCATTCTTTTTTTACATAAGCAAGCTGTTGCTGCCAATCGGCCCGGAGCCCTTCGTTAGCACGCCCGGCTCCTACACAATCATTGAACATGGTGTTGAGTGTCCCTGATGTTTTGCTGAAATCTATACTAATCGTTCTTTGTGCTATTGAATTTACCGAAACGAAACTTTGTAAAATCCAAAAGAGCAAAACTGCTTTTTTCATCTGCATATTTATTTATCGATTAATTATTGATCCGCCAGTGCACAACCACAATACCGCATTGCGTTTGATATTCTTTTCAGTGTTCGTAATAATAAATAAGAGTGATACCAGGTTATATGCACCAGGCAGCAAGAGATCAATACGTTTATTTTTATTAAAGACCGGCTCCCACTCGCAGGGAATCTAATGCTTGCTGATCAAAGATGGTATTGGTTTGCCGGTTAAATATTCCATCTGTATACCCAACATCCCAAAGAAAAGGTAACATCCCGTTTGCTTTTGCCTGTTGAGTAACATACCTGTAATAATGGGACCTGGATGCCAAATGGAGCGTCAGTGAATCGCCGGTTAAATTACCTCTCCGTATAGCAGCAAATTCTCCCAATACTACCGGAATACCGCGGTCAACAAAATTTGTTTTCATTGTCCTGAACGTTGCATCGACATAAGACTCTTCTCCAAAGGTGGAATTGCGTGATGGGTCGGTTGTAGAATGATAATTGGTACCCCAGTAATAAAACATATTACCCCAACTGGCATCTGTTGCCAATAAACAAAAATTAGGAGGTGTATAATAATGTACTTCGATCATAAGTTTATTGGCAACCGGGTCAACAGGTAAGGTAGTCATATATTGGACCGCGAGGTCAGTAGAGGTGCTGGGTGCCTGCAGAACTAATGTCCGGTAACTGTTTTTTCCACCAGTGGCACGCACCGCGTTTATAAATGTTGCATGATATGATTTGAGAACGGCAGTCTGCGCAGCAGTTGTTGCATTCGGTTCATTGGCACTGGCAAACATCAAATGTTCATCAAAATCACGCAGATTAGTAGCTATTTGTTCCCAGAAAGCTTTTTGTTTGGCATTCACCGAATCTTTTTTAAGTTCAGTACAATTTTGTTCCAGCCAACCTCCATCCCAATGGATATTAAGGACTACATACATTCCGTCATTGATACAATACTGTACCACTTGTTTCACTCTGTTAAGCCACGCGGTGCTGATATGTGCGGTAGCTGCATCATCCACATGAAGATTCCAGGCACAGGGGATCCGAATAGCATTAAATCCATTTTGCTTCATCAGATCAATAAGTGATTGAGTAATCACAGGGTTTCCCCAACCTGTTTCGCCCCCGTCAGCTTCCATAGTATTGCCTATGTTTATTCCTAATTTAATATTTGCTGCCAGTTGTACTGCAGTACTGCTCATGCCGGTTGCATCAGGCGCTTTTGGTGTTGTATTATAAGACGGATAAATAGTGGCCGGTTGAGAAACCGTCACACGCCTTGACTGGCCGTTGGATGAGTTGATCGTTAAAATACCAGAAAGGGTTGACCCTGTGCCATTCCCTGATGTGCTTAAATGAATAGTAGTACTGCCGCTATTTCCTGATGTTTCGCTTAATTGCAGCCAGGAAGAAACAGGGTTAGTGATATTCCACCCTGCATTACATGTGAGAGATAAATCCATTGTTCCTCCCTCAGCAGGAAATGTTATGGCAGTTGGTGTAACGGACAGTTCTGGCTCCTGCGTATCCTTTTTTTTACAGGACACAATAGACACAATTACAATAAGAAATTTTAAAAGTTTAGGAGAGTACCTGATTTTCATGCTGAAAGTTTTCATATTCATTGTATGTTTCATAATTAAATAACAACCTTAGTAAAAAGAGCTGCGGCTATTCAACTTTCATTAAACCTGCCGCAGTCTTTGATTGCCTACTGCTTAATGAGACTTTTTACCAATCAATAAATTGATTTTAATTATCTTTTTACAACTCTGAAATTATCAAAAGCACCATTGAAGTTTGTCTGGGTTGCTGAAGAACCATAGTTATGTATATAAAGTATTAAATCGCTTGTTCCCGTATTTCCAACCAGCGTTGTGATGCTTGTTACAGGCAAACCTTTACCTTCTCCAAGAGCAGGATCGTTTTTGCGGAATGATGACAAAGGAATGGTTACCGTTTTCCAACCATTGGTGGAATATGGCACTGTACTGTTTGTAGAAACTTGCCAGGGTTCAAAACGAGCTCTGTAATCACTATTTGAGCTCTTGATACTAAGGGTGCCTCCGTTCCATGGATTAGGAATACTTGTTTCAAATTTAAGTGCCCAACTATTCACCGGGTCTGAAAGATTAGCTGCCGCTAACCACTGTACACCGCCAATGCGGATCGCAGTACTAAACTCATCACCGGCGCCGGGGTCCAGGATATTGC
>JBDTPD010000274.1:0-6007 GCA_039932855.1 Chitinophagaceae bacterium
ATGCCGACGGGCCTTATATCCAGAAAGACGGCATGACCAATCCCGATAATTTCGTCGCTCATCGTCATGCGATGATCCGGTTGAGTCAAATAGTAGGTGCATTGGTATCAGCATGGGAACTAACAAAGGATGAAAAATATAGCACTCATGCGTTATTGCATTGCAAAGCATGGTTCGTGGATACCGCGACCATGATGAATCCGCACTTATTGTATTCACAAGCCATCAAAGGACGCGCTTCAGGTCGCGGTATTGGTGTTATCGATGCCATTCAATTGATGGAAGTGGCACAGGGATTAATGGTCATTGAATCGCATACCACAAAGGACAAAGAAATGTTTACCGGTATAAAGAAATGGTTTGCTCAATACCTCACCTGGGTCACCATGCACCAATATGGCAAAGATGAAATGAATGCAGAAAATAATCATGGTACCTGTTGGGTGATGCAGGCGGCCGTGTTCGCAAAATTTACGGATAATAAAGAGATCATGAAATTCTGCAGCGACAGGTATAAAAATGTGTTGCTTCCGAACCAGATGGCGGTGGATGGAAGTTTTCCCCGTGAACTTCGTCGCACAAAGCCCTATGGCTATTCCATTTTTAACCTGGATGCGATGGCAACCATTTGCCAGGTTCTCTCTTCTAAAGAAAATAATTTATGGGAATACAAAACAGCTGATGGAAAAAGTATCCGGAAAGGAATTGAATTTTTATATCCTTTTATAGCTGATAAAACTAAATGGCCATACAAACCCGATGTGATGTATTGGGAAAACTGGCCTGTAGCACAACCTTTCCTGTTGTTTGGAGCTGAAGCATTTCATAACCGGGAATGGTTTGATACATGGAAAAAACTGGATCATTCCCCAGCAGTAGAAGAAGTGATCAGGAACTTACCGGTAAGGAACCCATTAGTATGGATGAATTAAAAAAGAATAGCGTGAATAAATTCAAAGTTAAAAAGTCAAAACGCAATAAGTACCAGGTCAAAAAATTTGTGAGGTATGCTCTCTTTTTACTTTTGATTTTTGACTTTTGCATTTCCTCACATGCCCAGGTAGCCGGCGATGAGGACACTGCCATGTTCAATCACGGTAAGCAGCGTGATCAGCAAGCTATCGATGACGCAATAAATGGTTGGTGGACGACTTCTATGAAAACACATGACCAACGCGTAGCCTGGTGGCAGGAAGCTAAGTTTGGTATGTTCATTCATTGGGGAATCTATTCGCTACCGGGAGGAGAATGGAAAGGAAAGCCGGTCAATGGTTATGCCGAACACCTGATGCGAAAAGAAAAGATCACAAGAGCGGAATACCTCGACATTGCTCATCAATTCAATCCCGTCCGGTTCAATGCGGAAGAATGGATATTACATGCGAAGAAAGCCGGCATGAAATATTTTATTATTACGGCTAAGCATCACGATGGCTTTGCCATGTTTGATTCGAAAGTTTCTGATTTTACAATTGTACAGCAAACTCCTTTTAAAAGAGATCCGATGGCGGAACTCGCCGCTGCTGCAAAAAAATACGGTATCAAATTCGGATTTTATTACTCTCATGCTTTTGATTGGGAACATCCGGATGCTCCGGGTAATGATTGGGAATATAATAATCCCGGTGGTGATAAGAATTTATTCGGTGGCACTGGCTGGTATGATTTGCACCCTGAGCTGTTGCCAAAAGCGCAACGATATGTTACGGAGAAAGCAATACCACAGATAAAAGAACTGATCACCAAATATCATCCCGATATTCTCTGGTTTGATACGCCGCAAAAATTACCGCTTTCAGAAAATATCCGCATTCTGCAGGCGATCCGCGAAACCGATCCCAATGTGGTAGTCAATGGAAGATTGGTGAGAAATGCAAAAGCCAATTTTGGTGATTATAAAAATACCGCTGACAGGCCGGCTGAATTTTATCCTGTCGCTGGTGATTGGGAAGCAATCCCTACTACCAATGAAAGTTATGGTTATCATAAATTCGATAGTAGTCATAAACCGGTTAGTCATTTTATAAGGTTACTGGCCAGCGCAGCATCAAAAGGCGGTAATTTATTAATGAATATAGGCCCGAAAGGAGATGGCGCATTTGACGATAAGGACCTTACTATATTAAAAGGTATAGGCAAATGGATGGATAAGAATGGAGAAAGTATTTATGGAACAAAAGCAGGCCCGCTGGCTTTTCATAGTTGGGGTGTCTCTACTTTAAAAGGAAATAAATTATACCTGCATGTTTTTTATTGGCCCGCTGACGGTAAACTGTATGTCGGTGGATTGGATAAAGAAATAACCAACATATTTTTCCTGGCTAACCCTGCACTCCCTGTAAAGAAAGAAATGCTTCCATCCGGAGATATGCGATTGATTGTGCCAACGCGGGCACCTGATAGTATCAATACCGTCATTGTTTTAGAATACAAAGGCACACTGACCACCAATGATTATTATTTTATAACACCCGATAAAGCAACTAATCGCTTGCTGGCATTTGATGCAAAGCAGGAAGGAAAAGGTTTTGGCTATGGTGACGGAAAAACAAATCGTTATTACGTAGAGGGCTGGAAAACAAAAGAACAAAACCTTAGTTGGAAACTGCGCACTATTGCCCCGGAAAAATTCAGGGTCGTTATAAAATATATTGCTCCTGCTGCCACAAGCGGTGGTGCTTATGCCATGATCATCGATCATGATTATTCACAACGATCAGAAGAAGTATCGCGTTCGCAGTTTACTGTTTTAACTGATACAGATGCTACAAAAGTTATAACAGTTGATCTTGGTACTATTTCACTATCGCAGGCGGGTTCATACAGCTTGAAGATCCTGCCGGTGAATATCGATAAAACAGAACTAATGAAATTGCTCGAAATACAATTAATCCCTATAGCTAAACAGTAATGTCTCAGAGTTGCATAAGGTTTCAAATAAATTAAAAATATGAAACGAAAGATCATCAGTTGCCTGGTAATTATATGCGCCTGGATAACAGCAGCAAATTCTCAGAACATTAAACTCCCCTCTGTTATCAGTGATGCAGAAAAACAAAGCCATGTTATGCTGCAGGAGATACCGAAAGCAAAGAAAGACAACACTGATCTTGTTTCTCCGCGTACACTGGATAAGGGAGAATTAAAACTGGTAGCATGCCGTGACTGGACAAGTGGTTTTTTTCCCGGTGTACTTTGGTTCCTGTATGAGTACACAAAAAAAATTGAGTGGAAACAACAAGCTGAATTGTATACGGCTAATATAGAAAAAGAACAATTTAACGGGACCACACACGATATGGGATTTAAAGTGTATTGCAGCGTCGGTACAGGTTATCGCCTTACGAAGGATGCACATTATAAAGATGTAATCATTCAATCAGCCAAAACTTTATCTACCAGGTTCAACCCGGTGATAGGTTGTATCCGTTCCTGGGATCATCACCAGGAAAAATGGGGCTTCCCTGTGATCATTGATAATATGATGAACCTCGAACTACTGTTTGCTGCGACACAACTTACCGGCGATTCTTCTTTTTATAAGATTGCTGTCAGTCATGCCAACACCACTATGAAAAATCATTTTCGTGCTGATTACAGTTCTTATCATGTGGTGGACTATGATACCATTACAGGTAAAGTAGTAAAGAAAAATACGCACCAGGGATATAGTGATGAATCAGCATGGTCAAGGGGTCAGGCATGGGCGCTGTATGGGTATACTATGTGTTACCGGTTTACCAAAGACAAAAAATATTTGCAGCATGCAGAACATATCGCTGCATTCATACTCAATCATCCGAATATGCCAAAGGACCTGGTGCCATACTGGGATTTTAATGCACCCAACATACCGAATGAAGAACGTGATGCTTCGGCTGCTGCTGTCATTGCATCCGGATTATATGAATTGAGTCGTTATAGCAACAATGGTAAATATTATAAATCGAAAGCCAATACGATCATGGAGTCACTTACTAAAAGCTATCGTTCGCCAATAGGAGAGAGCAAGGGCTTTATTCTTTTACACAGCACAGGTTCAAAGCCATCGAATGGTGAAGTGGATGAGCCGTTGAGCTATGCTGATTATTATTATATGGAAGCGCTATTGAGAATGAGAAAATAGTCTGAACTGGTTCAGACAATCTCTCATCCCAGTTCAGACATCCTAAAATAAAACACTAACATGAAAAAACACCTCTTTATTATTTTACTGACCTTTTGTTTATCAGCCAATCTCTTCGCAGCAACCATCAAAGTTTCTTCTATTGCTGCCTTGCAAAAAGCGATTGATGAAGCAAAACCCGGCGATATTATTTTGCTGGCAGATGGAGTATACACGACTACAGCCGATATTGTAGTCAATAAAGTTGGGACCGCTGCTCAGCCAATAACGATTGCAGCAGAAAATCCTGTCGCTGCAGAAATTGCCGGTAGCGGCGGTATCAATCTTATAAGCCCTGCTGCTTATATTGTTATTCGCGGATTTAAGTTCACTCATGCAGCATCAAAAGCCAGGTCAGCTGCAGGCACCAGCTTTTGCCGGTGGACACATAATATTTTTGAAACACCTGGTGTGGGAGAGTACCTGACTATTGCAGGCAATGATCATCAAATTGATTACAATACATTTCAGAATAAAAAAGCAATGGGTCGTATACTGGCGATCCGGGGAAGTGGTAAGCAAGTGGCTGAAAGACTTTGGATACATCATAATTATTTCTTCAATTTTCCCCATCCCCAGGACGGAGGCAACGGGGCAGAGACATTACAATTTGGATTGAGTGGGTTCAGCCTTTCTTCCAGTAATAGTATTGTTGAGTATAATCTTTTTGAAAAATGTGCCGGGGAAAATGAACTCATTTCCATAAAAGCGTCTGCAGTGATCATCCGGTATAATACTATTCGTGATTGTCCTGCACAGTTCACCCTGCGGCATGGAAATTTCAACCAGGTATATGGTAATTATTTTACCAATACACCCGGTCTCCGCATTTTTGGTGATGACCATTTGATCTTTAGTAATTATTTTGAAAATTGCAGTGTTGGTATCAATGTTGGTAATGGCGATGGCGAAGTAGCAGATGGTGCGCAATTGACTTCGCATGACCGGCCGGACAGGGTATTGATCGCCTGTAATACTCTTGTCAATAATAAAACCAACATCACCCAATCGGGAAGAACCAATGGAATGGGAGCAACTTTTATCGCCATAGCATATAACATTATACAGGGAGGCGATGCGGCCACAGCCATGGCAGGTCCTTATACAAATCCTGCCTGGGAAGGAAACATTATTTTTAATACCAATGGCGCAGGTGATATGCCCGCCGGAAGCTATGTAATAAAAGATCCCAAACTGGTTCGTGATGCGAAGGGCATATGCCATCTTCAGAAAGATAGCCCTGCTATCGATGCAGTGAAAGGAAATTATCTGGGAATCACTGTCGACATGGATGGACAATCAAGAAAAGGTAAACTGGATATTGGCGCCGATGAAATATCTGCCGATCCGGTAAAAGTATATATGTTAAATCCGGCCGATGTAGGATACGCTGCTGTAGGAAGGTGATTTGGAAATTTGGAAATGTGCTGATTTGAGAATGAAGGAACTTGCATGGTTTTCAAATCAGCACATTTCCAAATTTTCAAATTATCAAATTTCCTCTTCTCTTGCCAAAATAGATGAATAAAAAGTATTTTCCCTGTTCAAAATGAACCATAATAAGTGGTTAGTTGCATATATTATCGATTATCCTGTTCAATAAAGATTGCTACATTATGAAAAAATTATTCCTCGTAATAGCGCTTTGCAGCTATTCTTTTTTACAAATAAATGCGCAGACCACCGACAATGATAAACGGATGGAATGGTGGCGCGAGGCTCGTTTCGGAATGTTCATTCACTGGGGCGTCTACTCCGTTCCTGCTGGTACTTATAAAGGACAACAAATAAACAGGCTCGGCGAATGGATCATGAACCGCGGAAAAATTCCCGTAGCCGATT
>JBDTPD010000275.1:0-6002 GCA_039932855.1 Chitinophagaceae bacterium
GGTCACTTCTTTTTTTTACGGCCAAACCGTAACTGGCAACATCAAAGACAGAACTACTGGTGAACCTGTTTCCGGAGCCTCGGTCATGGTGCGTTCTACACGCGCCGGTACCATTACCAAAGATGATGGTAGTTTCTCGATCAACGCTGCTTCAACTGACGAATTGGAGATCAGTCGTATCGGGTACCGAACATTGCGTGTTGCCATTGATGGAAAAACTTCACTCACTATTACACTTGAATCGACGACAGAAGAACTTGGACAGATCGTATTGGTTGGTTCACGGCGCGGGGGACGTGTAAAAACAGAATCGCCGGTACCTGTAGATGTGATCAATATTAACCAGGCAGGTATTCCCACTGCTAAAATGGATCTTACTTCTATTCTGAATTCAGCTGCCCCTTCTTTTAATTATAATAAACAAAGTGGTGCCGATGGAGCGGATCATATTGACCTTGGTACATTACGTGGACTTGGACCAGATCAGACATTGGTACTGATCAATGGTAAACGACGTCATCAAACTGCATTCGTTGGTTTGTTTGGTACAAGGGGTCGTGGTAACTCAGGAGCTGATTTGAATGCCTTCCCTCAATCTGCTGTTGATCGTATTGAAATATTGCGTGACGGTGCATCTGCCCAGTATGGTTCAGATGCTATGGCCGGCGTTATCAATATCATTTTGAAAAAAGATGTGAATCATTGGAATGTCAATGCAGGCTGGTCTGGGTATTATGATAAAAAATTCAACGCTTACGGAGCAAGAGAAGGCAATCAATACTATTACAGCAAACCAATTGATGGCGGTACTTTTTCTCTTTCAGTAAATAATGGATTTTCATTGGGAAAAAATGGTGGCTTTGTAAATATTTCTCTTGACTTTTTGAAACAGGCCAAAACATATCGCCAGGTTGGAGACACTAACATTTCAACTAATCCTGATGCAATGCTATTGAACAGTGGTCGTCGTTCCTTTGGTGATGGTTCTGTTACTACCGGAGGTGGTATGTATAATATGGAAGCACCGATTGGAAAGAGTAATAAAACAACTTTCTATTCATTCGGAGGATATAATTATAAAGCATCTGATGCTTTTGCTTATACACGTAACTACAGTGCTAAGCCTGATCGTTTCCCTGTAGAATCAAATGGCGATCTGATTTTTGTTCCTAAGATCATGCGCGTATCAAGTGATGGTGAGATCTATTACAATCCGCATATTCAAACACATATTACTGATGCCTCATTGGCTGCAGGTGTCAAAGGCGATATGGGTAAAGATTGGAACTGGGACCTGAGTAATACAGTAGGACGAAATAATTTCCATTACTTCGGTGATAAAACATTTAATGCTTCGCAAATAGGCGTCTCTGACAAAAATCATTTTGATGATGGTGGTTTTAATTTTTTACAAAATACGGTGAACCTCGATTTCAGCAGAGCGATTGCTGATATCGCAGAAGGATTTAATCTTGGTCTTGGCGCTGAGTATCGTTACGAGCGCTATTCTATTTATAAAGGCGAAGAAGCATCGTATACCGGTTATGCAAATCCATACGATCAGGCGCCGGGCTCACAAGGTTTCCCAGGTTTCAGTCCTGCTGATGAAGTAAATGCAAATCGTTCTGTTGTTGGTCTGTATGCAGATGGCGAGTTGACGGCTACCAAAAAATTATTACTTGACCTCGCGGCTCGTTATGAAAATTATTCTGATTTCGGTTCAATCCTGACAGGAAAATTAGCTGCTCGTTACAAAGTAGCACCCACATTTAATATCCGCGGTTCTGTAAGTACTGGTTATCGGGCGCCATCATTACAACAAATCAATTTCAGTAATACATTGACATCATTCAGTGGTGGTCAGTTAGTACAATCACGTATCTCACGTAATGATGAAGCGATCACTAAAGCAGCAGGCATTCCGAAATTGAAAGAAGAAACATCTTTTAATGCAAGTCTTGGTTTCTCTGCCAGGCCAACAAAAGATTTGACGATCACCGTTGATGGTTATATGGTAAAAGTGAAAAACAGGATCGTGTTGTCAGGTTTATTCAGCGCTGATGATGCATCATTACCAACTGATTTCACTTCGCAGTTACAGGCGATCGGTGTATCTACTGCACAGTTTTTTGATAATGCGGTTAATACTACCAATTTCGGATTAGACATCGTATTGGATTATAATAAAAAATGGAGTAACAACACATTCAAAGCATTGCTGACCGGTAACCTGCAGCACATGAAGATCAATGATGTTCATATTCCTGGCAAACTCGATGATAGTTACCTGCATCGCAAAACATTCTTTAGCGACAGGGAAGAAGCATTCTTATTGGCTTCTGCACCAAAAGCAAAATTTGCGTTGAACCTCGACTATAATATTAAGAAATTCGGCGCTGGTGTACACCTGACTTATTATGGTGAAATGAGTACACGTGGTTTTGGATGGACAGGTCTTGCAAGTGCTGCAGGTACTGGTGGTCCTGGCGATCCGGATATTTCAGGAAGCTTTACCGGTATCGATCCTTATGTTGACATCGATGGTTATAGCGACCAGGTGCATGTAAGGCCTGAAATATTTGACTATAGTGGTAAGATGACAACTGATATTTATTTCTCTTATAGTTTTTGTAAAAAGGCCAGCTTGTTTATTGGTGCAGATAATTTATTTAACGTACATCCTGATTTTGCCGCTGTACCAAATGGACGTTATGAAGCATTCGATAATGAAACAGGTGGTGCGTGGGAGTCTGTGCAAATGGGTTTTAATGGAATGAGGCTGTTTAGTAAGATTGTGTTGAATTTCTAATATTCGTTGGACCCTGAGTAATTAAGAATTAAGAGTTATGAATTATGAATTTGTTTACACCATTCATAATTCATAACTCTTAATTCTTAATTACCATAACCATTCTCTCACCAACTTTGGGGTGTTATTTTTATATATAAATGCTGAACTTGCTCCTTTAATATTATCTATTATGAAAAATATGTGCCGTATTTTATTAATTGTACTTGTCTTTTCTATTACAACAAAAACTATTGCGCAACAACCAAAGATCGTTGTGTTCCAATCTGACTTTGGTGTAAAGGATGGAGCAGTATCTGCTATGAAAGGTGTAGCCATGAGTGTATCCGGTGATCTGAAGTTGTATGATCTCACGCACGAAATACCAGCCTATAATATATGGGAAGGTTCTTACCGGTTGATGCAAACAGTACCTTACTGGCCAGCCGGAACTGTATTTGTTTCTGTTATCGATCCCGGTGTAGGCACCACGCGCAAATCAGTAGTGATAAAAACAAGGACAGGACAATATATAGTAACACCCGACAATGGCACACTCACATTGATTGCCGAAACATTAGGCATTGAAGCAGTCAGAGAAATTGATGAAGCTGTGAATCGTCGTAAAGATTCTGAAAAGTCATACACCTTTCATGGTCGTGATGTATATGCGTATACAGGCGCGCGACTTGCTGCCGGAATAATTACTTATGAACAGGTAGGAAAAGCGTTGCCTGATTCTGTCGTAATGATCTCTTATCAGCATGCTACTATCAATGGATCAGTAATAAAAGGAAATATTCCGGTATTGGATATACAATATGGAAATGTATGGACGAATATTGGTGCTGATCTTTTTAATCAATTACATCTGAAAATCGGCGACACCTTACAGGTATCGATCTTTCACAATGCAAAAAAAGTATACCAGGGAAAAATGCCTTATGCAGAAACTTTTGGTGAAGTAGCTAAAGGCAAACCGCTTGCTTACCTGAATAGTTTGTTACAGGTTTCGTTTGCGTTGAACCAGGCAAGTTTTGCGAATGTCAATCGTATATCGAGTGGTAGTGAGTGGAGTGTAGAAATTAAAAAGTAAAATTACTTCGGGTGAGTGAGGACACGCACCCGGGCGGAGGGGTGAATTATAAACTCACCCTAACACACAAAAAATAAAACAGGTGCAACGTTTTATTCGCAGCAGTGGTCACCTTTCAAAATAACTTATGAGAAAGATTGCTGCACTTGCATTTCTACTGATTGCATTATATAGTTGTAAAAAAGACGATCACAAAACCAATAGTGGTAGTTGCGATATTGATCAGACGTATATAACCAACGCTGCTAAGGTCACTATCACGAGTGGCGTATGGGGAACTTTGTCGGCGATGGAAGGAAATTGTATGCCGATGGTAGGGCCAAGACCTACCGATTGCAAACATTGTCCCGCACAAAGGACCATGAGGATCTATCAATACACAAGACATAGTGATGCGACTCCTTCAGGTACTTCAACCGTGTTTTTCGATAGCTTTAACACCCAGTTAGTAGCCGAAGTAAATACAGATGCAGATGGCTTTTTCCAGGCAACTATTCCTCCCGGAACTTATACGATGGTCGTAGTAATAAACGGTAAATTATATGCGAGTGTTGGCGACGTACAGGGGGGAATCAATCCATTTACCGTTGCAGGACTGGAAAAGGTAAATGTGATCATGACTTATCAAGCTGTTTTTTGATGTACAATAAATAAAAAAGGCAACGGTTGATTTTTCCGTTGCCTTTCTATTTGACCTATTCACCACTTATTTCATCTTTCTTCTTTGTCCATGGTCTTGTAGTTCCACCGGTCATTTTTACAATCTTTGGAGTAAATGTTCCTACTACTTCTACCAATTGTTGCTGGCTCTTCATTACTTCTGCTATGTTCTTGTAGGCAAATGGCGCTTCATCCAATCCGCCACCCATTAATTTTACACCATACTTTCTCAATTCATCTTTCATTGCTTCATGGGTGATCGATTTCAAGGCCGCAGTACGACTCATCTTTCTTCCTGCACCATGAGCAGCAGAGTTAACAGCAGCTTCTTCACCTTTTCCTTTGACAATAAATCCATCCGCTGTCATAGAACCCGGGATCATGCCTAATACATTTTTACCTGCAGGTGTTGCTCCTTTACGGTGAACGATAACATCTTTTCCTTCCCATTTCTCTTTCCATGCAAAATTGTGGTGGTTCTCTACCATTTTTACTGGTTTACGTCCCAACTGCTTTGCAATTTTTTCATGAATGATATGGTGGCAGGCAGATGCATAATCACCGGCAAGATTCATCGCGATCCAATATTCTATTCCTGCTTCTTCATCCAATGTCAGCCAGGCCAAATTGTTTGCTTCACCTGGTAAACGTCTTGTTTGCTTGGCAATCTTTGTATAATGATTAGCCACTGTTGCTCCTAATGCACGTGAACCAGAGTGAGACAACAATCCAACATACGTGCCGGCTTCGATCCCCAATACTTCATCTTTCTGTTTGATCTCTACTTTACCAAATTCAACAAAGTGATTACCAGAACCAGAAGAACCTAACTGTCTCCATGCTCTTCCATGTAAATTTTTAAGCAATGGCAATTCATAAAATGCTTTGTTCTCCATTACTTCATGATTACTTGCTTGTTTGAATTGTGCGCCGCTACCAAACAAAGTCGCTTCATTGATCTCGCGTGCAAAGAAGGATTCTCGATTACCTAATTCTTTAACATCAATATCAAATATGCTCAGGCACATACGACAACCGATATCCACTCCTACTCCATATGGTATCACCGCATTTTCTGTAGCTAATACACCACCTATCGGCAAACCATATCCTGAGTGTGCATCCGGCATCAAGGCACCTGCTACCGAGATCGGTAACTTAGCCGCCTGGTACATTTGATGCATGGCGCCTTGTTCGATATGTTCCTGTCCGAAGATGTTGAATTGGATGCCGGTTTCGTTTAAAGAAATTTCGATCCCGGCCCCCTCTAAATCTCCCCCCAAGGGGGAGACTTTTGAAGTCTCCGCTATGAGTTTGTTTGCAATTACTGCTAATACTGCATTGTTCTGATATTCGATAGGTGCTTCCAATATTTTTTTCAATAAATCCATTACCTCTTCCTTCCTGTGATGCTTGTAATTTTTTTGCATCACATTCATAGCCAGGCTTACCACCGGT
>JBDTPD010000276.1:0-5978 GCA_039932855.1 Chitinophagaceae bacterium
AATTTCAATTAAGAATTATGAGTTATGAATTATGAATGTAGGATACAGATTCATAATTCATAACTCATAATTCTTAATTGAAATTTCCATTTTACATTTAATCATCAATCAATTTCATGTGAAAACTACACCATGAATCACTACATCATCCTAGTAAGTGTACCATAAACAATAAAAAAATATCCACTTAATCATAATGTATAAATGGAATCATTGTAACTTCAAGAGTCATTATTAAATTTCCATTTCATTATTAACTACAAAACCTTGTTGTATGGCCTCTAAAAAGAAAGCGAAAGCAAAGCCACGCAGGAAAGCAGCTAAGAAAGCACCGGCAAAGAAAAAATCAGCCGCTAAGAAAAGCCGCAGACCAGCTCCAAAAAAGAAGAAAGCAGCCAAGAAGAAGGTTGCCCGTAAAGCAGCGAAGAAAGCTGTTAAACGTAGTGCTCCTAAAAAAGCAGCAAAGAAAAAAAAGGCGGCAAAGAAAGCAGTAAAAAAAGCAGCTCCTAAAAAAGTAGCTAAGAAGAAACCTGCTCCTGCTCCTAAAAAACCAGCAGCACCAAAAGCAGCTTCCAAGCCTAAGCCAAAGCCAGCTCCAATGCCAGCAGAGCCTGAGATGAAAGAGCCAGTTGAGGATACAACGGATGATATAGTAACTAACAATGAGTCTGGGCAGGATGATGATGAGGCTGCGATGGGTGACGACAACAATGATGATAATAACAATAACGACGACGATAAATAATTATCTCTCTTATTTATTACCTGATTGCCCTGCCAGCCGGCGGGGCTTTTCTTTGCCTGATCAGTCGGCAGTCTATCAGTCCGCAGTCTACCAGTCGCCAGTCAGCGTTCAAAACTATAATGTGAATTACAGGTATAGTGAGTCGACTGGCGACTGCCAAACTGCGAACTGATAGACGCCGACTGAAAACTGAGGACTGAAAAACAAAAAGCCACGCTGAATAATCAGCATGGCCTTAAGGATAAATGTACTTGTATCTTTTACACTCTGAAGTGAGCGAAAGCTTTGTTAGCTTCAGCCATACGGTGTGTATCTTCTTTTTTCTTGAATGCAGCTCCTTCACCTTTGCTGGCAGCTACGATTTCACCGGCTAATTTATCAGCCATACTACGACCATTACGATCGCGGCTGTAACGGATCAACCATTTGATGCTAAGAGAGGTCTTTCTGTCAGCACGTACTTCTGCAGGGATCTGGAAAGTAGCACCACCGATACGGCGGCTACGAACCTCAACAGCAGGAGTAACATTTGTCAAAGCTCTTTTCCAAACTTCATAACCATCTTCATTAGTTTGCTTGGCTACTTTGTCCAATGCATCGTAGAAGATAATAAAGGCTCCGCTTTTCTTTCCTTCCCACATAAGATTGTTGACAAACCGGGTAACCAGTTTATCGTTAAACTTAGGATCTGGTGCTAAGGGGAGTTTTTTTGCTTGTGCTTTCCGCATCGTTGATCAATTTTTATCGCTGATTAAAAGAATTTTTGTGATTTCACAGATTCTCTTACTACTGGATGTTATGTATTTTTTTATTAACACGCATAATCAGTGGAATCTTTTAACATCCACTAATCCGCGATTATTTTTTAGCTTTTTCTTTCTTGGTACCGTATTTAGAACGGCTTTGTTTACGATCCTTCACACCCGCAGTATCCAAAGAACCACGAACAATGTGATAACGTACACCTGGTAAATCTTTTACACGGCCACCGCGGATCAATACGATTGAGTGTTCCTGCAGATTGTGACCTTCACCCGGGATATAAGCGATCACCTCTACTTTATTTGTCAAACGAACTTTAGCCACTTTACGAAGTGCTGAGTTCGGTTTTTTAGGGGTTGTTGTATATACACGGGTACATACTCCACGACGCTGCGGACATTGATCCAGGGCCCTGGATTTGCTCTTCGCCCTTATGATTTGTCTTCCTTTACGTACTAACTGTTGAATAGTAGGCATTAGTGATGCTTTATTTTTGGGAGGGCAAAGGTAACGGCTCAAAGGGGAATCTCCAAAAAATAAAGACCCTTTTTAACAACCGCCTTTTGCCAGCCTAGAATCTCGGGCAACTCAGGTACCGCAGGGGTTTGCCTGACCTCCTGCCTGTCCAGGTCAGGGATATTTCAAGACTGTTCGTTTCTTTGGCTATTTTCCCCAGTTCTGAAGTATTCACATCATAGCTCATTCCCAACCTCATAGTGCCATAACTAAACCCGACATACGGAGAAAAGGCATCGTCGAGCCGGTATGATCCACCAAAGAATAAACTGGTAAAATCGTTGACATCAAACTGCCCAAAGATACCCAACATTTTTTCCTGGGCATTCCCCTGCCGCATATATAAAACATTTGGCACAATGCTCATCACATCTGTCATCCTGATCCTTACCCCGGCATTAACGGCATAGCGGACAGGAAGAACCTGCTTGCCCGTGCCGGTGGTAATAAAGGGGTCCTCCGGTTGCGTCAGGTGAAAAGCCGAAAAGCCTGCATAGAAATTAGCCTTTTGATCCGACGTAGCATCCTGGTAAGTGACACCGGCACCAAGGTCCAGCACACTGGCCGATGTTTTAGATAAAAAATCGGCGGTAGGAAGATTGGGATCGTAGCCTGTTACAGTGTTCCATTGATCGCCAAACTGAAATTTACCCGGATCAAAACGCCTGCTCAATAATCCAGCTTGTATACCAAACACTACCTGTTTTGTTTTATCCGGTCCCCATTTCATTCCACTATAAGCGATGGTACCATATGCATTGAGATAACGATAACCGCCATCACCAGCTGTTTGATTCATCATGCTTATACCAAAGTTCAAATTCTTATTCGTTGTAAAATCTGCAGACACCCCGGCTGTTGAAAATGGCGTCATCACATTTCCCCATTGCTTGCGATAAACAGCAGTGACACGATAATCACCTTCCATTACACCTGCCATAGCAGGATTGAGCCATAATGGGTAAGAATAGTATTGAGAAAAATGAGGATCAACCTGCGCGTTTACGCCTTCATTCTTTATCAATAAAATAATTGCCAGACTACAAATGATTGTTTTTTTCACGTTTTACCTGATTATATTGATTGAACCTTTTTTTGTAACAACAGATCCGTTCTGCAACGTCGCTTTTAACACATATGCATACACACCCATCGGTTGTTGCCTTCCCTTATATGATCCATCCCATCCCTGTGATACTGCTGATGAAATGAATATTCTTTCACCCCATTGATTAAATATCAGGAACTGCATAGACACAATTGCATTACTGTATACATACAACACATCATTCTTACCATCATTATTTGGCGTAAATACGTTTGGTACAAACACATCATTATTCGCAAACGTAGTTCCTGATACAGAAGGAGAAAGTAAACTTGTTTGACAAGGTTGCGATAATAATGCCCTTACCTGTATCGATACGGTTTGATTAGGTTGTAATCCACCGATGGTATGTGTTGTTCCTGTTGGTCCAGAACTTGGTGGCTGATAACTCACACCACCATTAGTCGTTACTTCATAGGCGGTAGCGCCGGGAACAGGATCCCATTTGAATGTAACAGAATTGAATGTTACATGATCTACCGTTACTACCGGGAATGGCAATGGAAGTAGTAACGAAATAGCGGCAACAGTTCTTGTAGTGCTTCCGCATCCTGCAGCACTGACTGCTTCTATATAATAAGTAGCATCAGCAGTTACATTGCTAACAGTAAATTGTGTACCTGTAAAAACAGGTGTGCCTCCTGTTGCAGTGGTGTACCAATTATAAGTAACCCCTGTTTGCGGGTTTGGTATTTGAAAAACAACATCTCCCCCATTACATATTTGCGCAGCCGGTATAGCCGGTGGTGCCGGAGTGGTATTTATAGTTACTGTTACATCTGCTGTTGCAGTACATCCTATTGCATTGGTTCCGGAAACCGTATAGGTTGTAGTAGCAGTTGGAGAAACAGTGATTGATTGCCCGGTTAAATTTCCTGGCGTCCATGTAAAGTCAGTAAGATTACCGGTCGCACTGCTGTTTGCATTTAACTGTGTTGATCCTCCTGTACATATAGCGGGATTAACGGCAGTAGCCGTCATCGTTGCATTATTATTAAGCGTGATGGTAACAGGGTAAGGAGTTGTACAGCCTGCAGCATCTTTGACAGTGCATGTATAAGATCCCGGCGCCAGACCTGTTGCTGTAGCGGTTGTTTGTACAGGTGTTGTGTTCCATGCATAAGTATAAGGTCCAGAACTGCCACTAACAGTTAATGCGGCGCTTCCGTTGGTACCGGAACAATCTGATGGAGTAATAGTGCTGGCAACTGTTTGCGCATACGTTGCTCCTGATACAGCAAAGAATATTGCATTGGGATAAGGAGCATTGTTACCAGCAGTAGTTACATTATTGAAAGTAATTTTTTGTAACAGTTTTAATTTATCAGTACAACTTAATGTAAGCTCGATATAATACATTCTTGGATTAGTAGTATATCCATCTGCATTATACGGTGCGGCAGTAGCCCTGTCACAACGGCCCATTCCCGATAACACAAGATTAGCCGTATTATTAAACCAATCAGGTAATGAATAATTAGTCAGATAAGAAGGACTACTTCCATCAGTAAAGGTCAGTGCTGCTGTAACAAGGCTTGTACCCTCTGTTGATAAACAAAGCACCCTGATTTTGGCATAAGAAGCAGGCGTGGTCAATACAAGATTGCCGGTCTGACCTCTTAATACAAACAATGAATTATTACCAGCGTAGTTGGCTAACTGATAAGTACTGGTACCATTCACGATAGTACCATTATCAGGTAAGCCTCCTCCACCAAGACCCGCAAAGGTTTTGAATGCATTGGTGTAAATAATTTTGTTGGAAGAATTGCCATCTACTGCTGAACTGGTAGTAGCAAATGAATTAGGTCCGGCTTCAGCAATTGCATCCTGGTTAAATCCGGTAACAGCAATCGGTGAAAAAGTTTGTGCCTGCAGACATGTGTTGGAAAGAACTATCAGCAAAAAGCAAATCATTGCCTTTGCATTTCTCTTGCAGTGTGTGGTTAGCATGTGAGTGGTAGTTTAGTATTCTCAATACAGATCCACAGGGATAGGATTGATAGTGATCTTATGAAAACAATCAACTACTTTATAAAAATATATAACTGACTAACTATGAAAATAATGGCAACCGCACCGGGGCAAGCAAGAATTAGATAAGCAATATTGTATTCAAAAAATGAATACTTCGTTATAACAAACCAGCAGAATAAATATAGGATTTTTTTGATTACGCCTTTATCATCCAACCATATTTATCTGCGATTTTTCCTTCGCGTATATCCGTGAGCCAATTTTTAACGGATGGAGAAATTTTATAACCATTTGTATCAAATGTCATGGCATATCCATGGTAGTTGAGTTCTTTGATGGGAGCAATAACGGCTGCTGTACCGGTGCCAAAAACTTCCGTCACCTTTCCTTTCTTGTAAGCTTCTACTACTTCATCGATGCTGATCTTTCTTTCTTCAATAGTAATGCCCATATCTTTTAAGCCCTGCATTACACTGCTACGGGTAACACCTTCCAGGATCGTTCCTTCTTCAAGTGAAGGAGTAACAGCTTTTCCATCAATAATAAAGAATACGTTCATCATGCCTACTTCCTGCAGCCATTTATGTTCAGCTGAGTCTGTCCATAATACCTGGTCAAATCCATTTTTCTTTGCATTTGTAGCAGCAAGCATACTACCGCCGTAGTTACCTGCATTTTTAGAGAACCCTACTCCACCCGGAGCAGCACGCGTATAATTTTCTTCGACAGCTATCTTCATTGGGTTGACATAATAAGGACCCGTAGGACTAAGCAGAATAAAAAATTTATAGCTTTCAGAAGGCCTCACACCCAATACCGTATCTGAAGAAAACATGACAGGGCGTATATAGAGCGAATGATCTTTTTGTG
>JBDTPD010000277.1:0-5974 GCA_039932855.1 Chitinophagaceae bacterium
GGCCCCGGGGATAGAAGAATAAATGCCTTACGGCATACAGCAAACACAACAACCAGCGAAGCGGCTAGTAAAAATGATATGGAGTTGCGTTGTCATACTAGAATACTATCCTACTAATTTAGTAGGATAGTACTAATAAAACAAAAATTTCTTCTTACCGGAGGCTACTAATGCTTATATCACCTTACTGATAACCGGATTATTCCAAAGTAGAAACAATCTGGTCTCTTTAAATGTGTAGTTTTTCCGATCGGTATTAGTTTTCTTCCCATCGTTTTGGCTACGTCATTGAACCTTAACAGAAATACTGCAGATAGTGGTTTAGAAGTTTGCTCCTTGCTGAGTTATGAGCATAAAAAAAGCTCACCTGCTAAATCAGATGAGCCTTTAAATATGTTGTGTAATATTTTGAAAGCTATGGGATCTGACTTATCTGCCTCCGGCATTACACCAGAGTAGGAGTTGGCACCTTTTATCGCGACAATGAACGGACGCGGTACAGGTTGCCAAGGCTTCATAGGGCCATTTCCCTCAGCCTTTCTTGATAAGCATGTCCCGGTGTTACCCGGGAAGCCCCGGATTTTATCCGGGATACAAAGAACTGGTGCAAAGATAACCGTGAAGATTTCAGATTTCCAAATATCTTTCTGAAAAATCTTATGCGATAAGCGGTTGAAATGTACGATGTTAGATGTACGATGTACGCCTACTTATCTGATAAAGACAGTCGTACATCGTACATTTATGATATAAGGATTGTTCAATCGGCCGGTATATTCTTTCTCATCCATTCTTCCGCTGATGTACTGAGCAATTCAGAGACTACTTTCTTTTCGATTTTATCCTGGGCTTTTCGTATAGCGCTACTCACCAATTTGTGCTGTACACTTTCATTTTCTTTCATGCCCATTTGTTTCATCATAGCACTTACTCTTTCACCATTAAATTTCACGAACAGGGGTTCGTCCAAAGATGAATGAACAGTTACATCCTTCAAAGAAAGCTTTTCAAATAGTTTTGCTTCTTTGGAATATAGCGGATAATGTTCTGCAAAAATGAGTTGACTACCGGTGAGCAATGCGGTATGCATTTGTCCGGCAAGAAAAATAGAAACTGGTGCTCTTGTCTCTTTCGCGAAAACTGTTTCCAGTTGTTGCTGCGTTTTATCAAACCAGCATACGATAGACAGATGGCTATCTTTTTTCCATTCTTCAAGGATCCCGTTCCACTTTGCAGTTTGTGATATCCAAACGACATCCGTGAGTTTTGCTGCATTTTTTTTCCCGCTGAATAAAAACATAGGGTTAGCTTTTGGATCACAAAATAAAAAAGGAAGCTGCGAAGCAGCTTCCTAATAGTCATAGAGATATTTATTTTTCGAATTCTTTATTGCTGAGGTGCTGGCGCTGTAGTTGCCGGCGCTGTTGTAGCAGCAGGCTCAACGATTACCTTAGTACCGGTATAAAATACTGGTTTAGGTTTTACTACTTTCTTCACTGTTGTTTTTTTAGCTTTCACACCCTTTTTGGCAGGAGCAGCTACTGGCTCTTCTACTGCTGGTGCTGGTAAGAATACTGAAGCTGGATCGTCATTGTTGTAAGTACAACCTATACAAACGTTCAACGTGTTTGCATCTTTATCATAGATCAATACACCTGCTGGTAATTCTTTACCATCTGCTGTTTTAGCAGCTGGTATTTTATAAACAGCTGGTGATTTTCTCAGGTAGATCTGAGTTTTTCCTTGTGGTAAACCATCAACCCAGGCAATACCTTTATTTGTTTCATCAAGAGTTACGGTAAGTTGTGATTGTGCACCATCTTTATCTGAGATATTGTATTGTCCGATTACAGGGAATACTTTTTCAACCGTTAGAGGTTCTGGCATAGGAGCCATAGCATACTTTGTCTTTGAATCCCAGTTGTTCCATTTATCAGCACCATAAGGAGCAGTAGTGCTTATGGTAGTTGTGCTAACCGGTACAGTTGTACCCGGAGCTGTTGATGTTGTTGTTACAGGTACAGTTGTTTCCGGTACTGTAGCCGGAATTTGTTTTGTGCTGTCCGGTGTTTGAGCGTTTACGGTGGCAGTGAACATGAAAAGGACTGCACCGGCAATTATTGCGGTTTTTTTCATAAAAACTATGTTTTAATTTATTTAAATCCTGGTGTCACCCACTACCTTTTAAATATTGTGCCAGAATTTGATTTTTGGGAAAAAACTGAAAAAAAATATCTATTTGCGTCAGATTTTCAAGTAGTTATAGGCTTAAATAGTACGAAGTACGAAATACGAAGTACGATCCTATCTTTAAAGAAACAGTCTATGATAGTACAGCTCGTACTTTGTATTTCGTACTTGCTTCTTCATCATTTCGCTTAATAACTTTATAACCTTTTCCTTCACCGCTTGTTTTATCTTCGTTATCCTACTTTTTTTAATAGTTACAGGTATACAATAATATATGGCGGAGATAAAAGAGGCGACGATCGGCGTATTCGGAGCAAGGGTGCATAACCTGAAAAACCTGGACATATCGATCCCAAAAAATAAACTGGTTGTTATTACAGGTATCAGTGGCAGCGGTAAATCATCATTGGCATTTGATACAATTTATGCGGAAGGACAGCGGCGGTACATGGAAACATTCGGTGCCTATGCCCGTCAATTTATTGGTGACATGGAACGTCCCGATGTAGATAAGATCACTGGTCTTTCACCGGTTATTTCCATTGAACAAAAAACAACCAATAAGAACCCTCGCTCTACTGTTGGAACAGTGACGGAGGTATATGATTTCTTTCGTCTCTTGTTTGCAAGAGTAGGACATGCTTATTCTTATAATACCGGCAAACGAATGGTGAAATGGAGCGAAGAAGAAATCGTTGAAAATATATTCACGCGTTTTTATGGTAAGAATATTACGTTGCTTGCACCAATCGTGCGCGGACGTAAGGGACATTACCGCGAATTGTTTGAAGACATCCGTAAGAAAGGATTTTTAAAAGTGCGTGTCGATGGTGAAATACAGGATCTCGTTCCCAAGATGCAGGTGGATCGTTATAAGATCCACGATATCGAACTCGTAGTCGATCGTTTGCAGGTAACAGAGGATTTGAAAGCAAGATTGAGTCAGAGTGTACAGCAAACGTTGAAGACAGGGAAGGATTTGATGTTTGTGACGGTGGCGGCCCCCTCGGCCCCCTCTAAATCTCCCCCCAGGGGGGAGACTTCCGAAGATTCTAATAAAAAGAAAGCTAATAAACGAAATGGAAATTCTAAAGCTCTTTTCGATGAAGACTTAGAATATTCAAATAAGAAGAAATCTTCTAATCGTAACGACAGTTCGAAAGTCTCCCCCGTGGGGGGAGATTTAGAGGGGGCCTCCGACTCTCTCGTCATGTACTCCAAGCTTCTCATGTGTACCGACACTGGCATTAGCTATGAGGAACCTTCGCCTAATTCATTTTCTTTTAACTCTCCTTATGGTGCCTGCCCGGTTTGCCGCGGATTAGGAACGACCTTTCATGTTAGCATGGAAGCAGTGATACCAGATGATACATTAAGCATCAGTGAAGGTGGTATTGCTCCATTGGGTGAAGAAAGAGAAGCATTTGTCTACAAACAGGCGCAGGAGATAGCAAAGAAGAATAAGATATCGCTGACCAAACCTATTAAAGACATTCCGAAGAAAGGATTGAATTTATTATTATACGGAAATGAAGAAGGAATTGAAGTAGAGATTGATTTTGAAAATATAAGTTTTGATCCGCAAGCGCCGTACGAAGGTATTGTGAATATGCTCAGACGCTGGTTCAACAATGGACATAGCGAAGGATTGAGAGAATGGGCAGAAGGTTATATGCAATTGAAGCCTTGCGATAGTTGTGGTGGTGCGCGGTTAAAGAAAGAAAGTCTTTGGTTTAAAGTAGATGGAAGAAATATATCCGAGCTCAGTGATATGAACCTCGATAATCTCGCTGCCTGGCTCGATGGTATTGAATTGCGGATTGATAATAAACAAAAGGCGATTGGTAAAGATGTATTGAAAGAGATCAGGGAGCGATTGACATTTTTATTGGATGTCGGTCTTACTTATCTTTCATTGAATCGTCCGTCAAAGACATTAAGTGGTGGTGAATCGCAACGGATACGCCTGGCTACACAGATCGGTTCACAGTTGCAGGGTATCACTTATATTCTTGATGAACCTTCTATTGGATTACATCAGCGCGATAACCATCGGTTGATTACCGCATTGAAGAACCTGCGTGATATTGGTAATAGTGTATTGGTGGTAGAACATGATAAAGACATTATGTTAGCTGCCGATTACCTGATCGATATTGGTCCGAAAGCTGGTTATCATGGTGGCCGTATTGTAGCGCAGGGAAAGCCTAAAGAGTTATTGAAGTTAAATACACTGACGTCAGACTATATCAATGGCATCAGGAAAATAGAAGTACCGAAAGAAAGAAGAAAAGGAAATGGAAAGGTATTGGAGCTAAAAGGCGCAAAGGGAAATAACCTGCGTGGCATGGATGCAAAGTTCCCGATGGGTACACTGACCGTGGTAACAGGAGTAAGCGGAAGTGGTAAGTCTACCTTAATCAATGAAACATTGTACCCGATTCTTTCTACTCACGTGTATGGATCGAGAGTAACGCCATTAGAATATAAAAATATCAAAGGACTTGATCATGTTGATAAAGTGATTGAGATAGATCAGTCACCGATAGGTCGTACGCCAAGAAGTAACCCGGCTACTTACTGCGGATTCTTTACCGAGATAAGGACCTTGTTTGCTTCTATACCGGAAGCAAAGATCCGGGGTTATACAGCGGGACGTTTTTCTTTTAATGTAAAAAGCGGTCGTTGCGAAGTCTGTGAAGGTGGTGGTATGCGTGTGATTGAAATGAATTTTTTACCCGATGTATATGTGCATTGTGAAAAATGTAATGGTAAAAGATATAACAGGGAAACATTGGAGATCCGCTATAAAGGAAAGTCTATTGCTGATGTATTGGAAATGACAGTAGAAGAAGCAGTAGAATTTTTTCAACCGGTTCCTTACCTGTATCGTAAGATAAAAGTATTGGAAGAAGTAGGATTGGGATATATCACGCTCGGACAATCTGCTGTTACATTGAGTGGGGGAGAAGCACAGCGTGTGAAATTATCTACGGAGTTAGGAAAAAGAGATACCGGTAAAACTTTTTATATCCTGGATGAACCAACAACCGGTTTGCATTTCGAGGATATCAGGCACTTGCTGGATGTATTGAATAAATTAGTTGATCGTGGTAACACGGTATTGGTTATTGAACATAATATGGATGTTATCAAAGTGGCTGATCATATTATTGATCTTGGTCCTGAAGGTGGTGATGGTGGAGGAAAGATCTTGTTTGAAGGAACACCCGAAGAATTAGTAGAGAATAAAGAAAGTTATACGGCGCAGTTTTTGAAAATGGAACTGGAGTCATAAGCATAATTCAAAAGTAAAAAGTCAAAATTCAAAATTCAAAAAGACAGTCTGTTTACCGGGCTGTCTTTTTGAATTTTGAATTTTAAATGATTCTCACTATATATTAATATCCATATGCGGCGTACCATATGACAGGCCGAATGCAGACATCATTACTCTGCTGATAACATAGCCGATCACCATATATACAATCAGCATTACTAATAAAGAGACGACGTAATAGCCGACTAATTTATCATCTGGCGTCTTTTTTAATTTAGGCATGCCTAGGTATAACAGGTAGAATCCGTATAGTCCAATGAGTCCCCCGACAATGGCAAGAGCCGGAACAATATTAAGTATACCGCCCACCCATGCAGGAGTCATGGAATAAGCAACTAATTGGACGGACCTGGCCATATTCTTTTCAGACCCGAAATTGGATGCTAATGCATCAATAACAAAGGAAGAAATGAACACAGAAATAATAGCCCCTACCAATATATT
>JBDTPD010000278.1:0-5952 GCA_039932855.1 Chitinophagaceae bacterium
GGTACGATAGTACCGGTGTTGCCCTTCAGAACGGAGGCATTAAGGTGTATAAGAAAAAAGGCAAGGTTGCCGAACTCGAGGAAAGCATCGTGGGCAAGGACCTGCATGCGCATGTAGGGATTGGTCACACACGTTGGGCCACCCACGGCGAACCTTCCGATCGCAATGCCCACCCTCACCAATCTGCCAGTGGCAAACTGGCCATGATCCACAACGGGATCATTGAGAACTATTCCCAATTAAAAAATGAGTTGCTGAAAAAAGGATACACTTTTAAAAGTGATACCGATACAGAAGTGTTACTCAACTTCATTGAAGAGATAAAGACCAATAATAAATGTTCACTCGAAGAAGCGGTGCGCATCGCTTTGAAAAGAGTGGTGGGTGCGTATGTAATTCTGTTAATGGATGCTGATGAACCAGATACGATCATCGCTGCAAGAAAAGGAAGTCCGTTAGTAATTGGTGTGGGCAAAGGCGAACATTTTTTGGGCTCCGATGCCTCTCCTATGCTTGAGTACACGAAAGAAGTGGTGTACGTCAATGATTATGAACTTGCCATCATCAAGCCGGATGAACTGATCTTAAAGAATCTCGGTAATGAAAAACTTACGCCCTATATTCAAAAGCTCGACCTGGAACTTGCAGCGATCGAGAAAGGAGGTTACGAGCATTTCATGCTGAAAGAAATTTTTGAACAACCTCAAACAATATATGATTGTCTTCGCGGAAGACTGGATGCTGATGCAGGCACTATCACCATGAGTGGTATTGAACAATATGCTACGCAAATAAAAAATGCGAATCGTATCGTTATACTCGCCTGTGGCACCAGCTGGCACGCGGGACTGGTAGCTGAATATATTATTGAAGAATTATGTCGTATCAATGTAGAAGTAGAATATGCTTCTGAGTTTAGGTACCGCAACCCTGTCGTCCATGAAGGTGATGTGATCATTGCTATTTCACAAAGTGGTGAAACGGCAGATACACTGGTAGCTATTGAAACGGCCAAGTCAAAAGGCGCTATCATCTTAGGTGTTGTAAACGTAGTAGGTTCATCTATCGCCCGTGCCTCGCATGGTGGTGCATATACACACGCAGGACCTGAAATTGGTGTGGCCAGTACAAAAGCTTTCACGGCGCAGCTGGCCGTGTTGACGATGATCGCACTGAAAGTAGCGCACATGAAAAAAACCATTTCTCATGAGCGATATATGTTGTTGCTGAAAGAATTGAATGAAGTGCCCGAGAAAGTTGCCTGGGTATTAAAGAACAGTGACAAGTACAAGGCACTGGCAGAGAAATATAAAGACGCTGATGACTTTTTATACCTCGGTCGTGGTTACAACTTCCCGGTAGCACTCGAAGGAGCATTGAAATTAAAAGAGATCTCCTATATACACGCAGAAGGTTATCCCGCTGCTGAAATGAAACACGGTCCTATCGCACTCGTTGATGAAACATTACCTGTTGTTTTCATTGCCACCAAAGATGCTTATCATGAAAAAGTGGTGAGCAATATGCAGGAGATAAAAGCGCGCAAAGGAAAAGTCATCTCTGTAATTACCGAAGGTGATGAATTATCAACCAGTCTTTCCGATGATGTGATGATCATTCCCGAAGCGGATGAGATCGTAGCGCCAATGATCAGTGTGGTACCGTTGCAATTATTGGCTTATTACATCGGTATCGCAAGAGGATGTGACGTGGATAAACCAAGAAACCTGGCTAAGAGTGTAACAGTAGAGTGATCGTTTAAGGGTTTAAAGGTTTAATGGTTTAACGATATACCCATTAAACCATTAAACCTTTAAACCCTTAAACCTTTCTAAATTGCTCTCATGAATCAAATCAATAAACTTCCCATTACTTCACTGGGCTACAATTTCGTAGCAAAAGAATATATACCTAAGGGAAAAGATGAATACTATCTGCGCCACAAGCAAAATCGCAGTGGCATCTCCTATCGCAAGCTGACGGCGAAGGAAATAAAAACACTGATCGCTAATAATAATACTTCGGATAACTGGAAGATGGTAGAAGTATCGGATCCTTTCAATGCCAGCCTGATCAGTAACTGTAGATTTTATGGTTGGGTTCGTATTGGCAAACTGGAAGCCTGCTTCCTCGAATTTCATGATGTACGTTTACCGGTAGGCATTTACAACAGCTCTATCATCAGTTGCGATCTTGGCGACAATGTCTCTATCAGTAACGTCAACTATCTTAGTCATTATATCATCGGCAGCGAGGTTACTATTACCAATGTGAATGAGATGGAAGTATCGGATCACTCAAAGTTTGGTAATGGCATTATTAAAAAAGGCGAAAAAGAATCGATCCGTATCTGGCTGGAGTTGTGTAATGAGAATGGCGGTCGTAATATCCTTCCTTACAATGGTATGCTACCAGGCGATGCGTATCTCTGGACCCGTCATCGCGATGATGAAGTGCTGATGGAAAAATTCAAGGAGTTTACTGAAAATCATTTTGATAAACAACGTGGCTACTATGGGAAAATTGGGGACCGCTCAGTTATAAAGAATTGCCGTATTGTAAAAGACGCGTGGATCGGTACTGATGTTTATATCAAAGGCGCTAATAAATTAAAGAACCTGACGATTAATTCTTCTGCTGAAGCTCCTACGCAGATCGGCGAAGGATGTGAACTGGTAAATGGCATCGTTGGTTTTGGTTGCCGTATATTTTATGGAGTAAAAGCGGTTCGTTTTGTACTCGCTTCTTATTCCCAATTGAAGTATGGTGCGCGATTGATCAATTCTTATTTAGGTGAAAATTCTACTATCTCCTGTTGCGAGGTACTTAATTCGATGATCTTTCCGGCACATGAGCAGCACCACAATAATTCTTTCCTTTGCGCGGCACTTGTGATGGGACAAAGTAATATGGCAGCCGGTGCTACTATTGGCTCCAACCACAATTCAAGAAGTGCAGACGGAGAAATTATCGCTGGTCGTGGTTTCTGGCCTGGGCTATGCGTAAGTCTGAAACACAATTCAAAGTTTGCCGGATTCACGTTGATCGCTAAAGGTGATTTCCCTGCAGAATTAAATATTCCTATTCCTTTTTCCCTGATAAGTAATGATGTCAGTAAAGACAGGTTGATCGTCATGCCGGGATATTGGTTCATGTACAACATGTATGCACTGGCGCGTAATTCAGGTAAATATGAAAGTCGTGATCGACGTATTGATAAAACTCAATACCTCGAATATGATTATCTCGCACCTGATAGTGTGAATGAAATATTTGATGCACTCACGTTATTGAAGAAAGCAGTGGGAAAGAGCCAGGGCAAAAAAACAACAGACGAGTTGTCAATAAAAGCAGGAGAAAAATTGCTCGAACAGAATGCAAACCTGAAAGGCATTGAGATCCTGGCAGAAGGAATGGAAAATAGCAACAGGAAAGTGCAATTGATAAAGGTTCCGGAGGCTTACCAGCTTTTTAAACAACTGATCGTGTATTATGGCATTTCTCAACTGGTAACATGGATAGAGAAAGAGAATATTAAATCATTTGAAGAACTGACTAAACTCGTTTCAAAATCGGTTCGTACTGAATGGATGAATATCGGTGGCCAGCTGATCCCCAAACCTGAGGTCAATAAGTTGATCCGGAATATTCACCAGGGCAAAATCAGTAGCTGGGATGAAGTGCATGCCTTTTATGAAGCTCATAGTAAAGACTATCCACATCAAAAATTACAGCACGCAATTGCCTCGATGCTGGAGATAAAGAAATTAAATGCTGGTTCATTTACTAAGAAAATATTTGGCCAGTTATTACAGGAAGCTGCTGATACCAAAGCATGGATCGTGAAAGGTATCTATGAATCAAGAGCAAAGGATTATGAAAGTGAGTTCCGGAAGATGGTATATGAATCAACAAAGGAGATGGAGAAGGTGATTGGTAAATTAAAAGACAATTCATTTATACAACAGCAGCAGGAAGAGTTGAAGAGTTTTAATAGGCAGGTAAGTCTTATTCGAAAAAATTTTAGTATTTAGTTTTTTGCCGGGAAGACGGTAAGGAACGTTTCCTTACCGTCTTCCCGGTAATTTATTTTATTCTTTTACAAACCTCAGCACATTTGTTCTTTCCTCATTGTACACTCCCCAAATCATATAGGGGCCAGGTTTAAGATCGGTTAATTGCAAGGAAATGTTGTTATCACCTCCTATCAGGAACTCTTTATGCTGACTAATTAATTGTCCCTGGATATCAGTGATAACAATAGTAACAGCACTTTGAAAAGCTGATCTGATTGCAAGTCTAGCAGTATTATTTACCACAGAAGGTGATAAGGAAAGAAGTTCCAGGTTACTGCTTCCGTTCTTGATGGTCATGACTCTACTATACATAACGCTACTATTTCTGTTAATTAATTTTAGACAAAAATAATTAATTCCATTCAGAAGGCCATTATCCTCATATTTATACAACCGGCTGCCCGGATTACTGACTACTGATCCTATCGTTACAAAATGATGATTGCTACCAGCCCGCTGTATCTCTATAGATGAAATAGCTTCGTCATCATCCGCTATTTCCCATTGCAGTAAAGCTTTCCTATTATCGATGATGGACCCGTTGAACGAAATGATTTTTACCGGCAATGGATTCTCTGCGTATGTGCTATTGGTATAAAAAGTAAAAATGCCATCACCAGAAAATAGTGCACTTGTAATAGTACCGGTAACATAAGGGGGCGAAGGCAAACCTGCATTGGCCAGCGATGCACCCCCGGTCTTCCACTGCATATCTGTTGTATTATATTTTGTAATAAATGTACTGTCAAGATTTCTTGAAAAACTATATGCCGTTACTGGCAACGTGATGGTCAATGGCAACGATGCACCGCTTGTTTTGCGAAGCATCCAATATTCGACATAACTGATATGATTAAATTGATAAGGTGGAGTAACTGTTTCATAATTGATCCCATATACTGATTGTGGATTGGCCCGAATGTACTCAGACATAAATGTATCGGTAACAGACATACCGGTTGAGTTAAAGCTAACGGGCGCATAAATTGATCCTTTACCAACAGGAAACACAAAAGGATCATCTCCACCTTTCTTCATCGGACCTTCAATAAAACTATTACCTGATCCACCGATAGCAATGCTATTATCTGCCATGATCAGCATATTGGTTGCTGATGTTTTGATTTTCCCATTCATCAGTTGAAGATTGAACGGTATTGCCAGGGGAGAAAGTAAATTAATTCCTGTCGCATTATTTATTCTGAATACAATATTACCGGTAAATAATCCTGTCATTGAAATATCCTGGCTAACTGCGCCATTGGTTTCCAACACCGGTAAGCCAGTGCCTGATTTTGTTATTTTCCCCTGAGAAAAAATATTGCCCCCGATCCTGACAATGTTATTAGCTGTCGCGCTTTGAATATTGAAAGTGGATGAAGAAGATTGAATATAATTTTTCTGCACAATAAAATCCGCGGACATGCTTATGTTCAATGAGACACCGCTATTAATTTTTAAATCACCCATGATCCGTGCAGGTGAACTACCATTTCCTCCATAACTAACAATGCCTGCATTTGCTTGTGATGAAAGTTCAAGTGTACCATAAGTGCGACCTGTCAGTGAAATAATATAACTGGCAACCGGTACATCATATTCAAAAACTCCGGTCTCCGTTCCTGCTGCTGCCGATAACTGTGTTACAATGGTTGAATTTCCCCGCGCTGTATTATGAATATATCTTCCTCCATTATTAATACGAAAAGTACCAGCGATTGCTATTCCTGATCCTGCTATAGCTCCTGAAGAATTTTTCAGGATCGCACCTTTATTTATTATTAATGCATTGCCGCTACCAGTGATACTCAAACCAGGATTAGCCGTATTGAATATGGGCAATAATAAAGTAATAGTATTTGAACCGGATGGTGTG
>JBDTPD010000279.1:0-5952 GCA_039932855.1 Chitinophagaceae bacterium
GTTGCAGTTGATCCCAATGGAAATCTCTATACCACTGATGATAATGATTCGCGTATCCGGAAAATCACTCCAGCAGGGGAGGTGTCTACATTTGCCGGGAAAGAACAGCAAGGTTTCGCAGATGGTGTTGCCTTGCAAGCTCAATTTTTGCCTGGTATGAGCCTTGTTGCAGACAAACAAGGAAATCTTTTTGTATCCGATGGTGAGAATAGTCGTATAAGGAAAATAAATGCAGCAGGTATTGTATCTACTATAGCAGGCACGGATCATCCTGGATTTCAGGATGGGACGGGTTCCAATGGATGGCTGGCATTTCCTGCTGGCATGACGCTCGATAAAAATGGTAACCTGTTTGTTGTTGACCGTGGTAATTATGCTGTTCGAAAAATTACTCCTGCAGGTGTTGTAACAACTGTGGCCGGTGATGGAAGACTGGGATTTCTGGATGGTGATGCATTGCACCACGCAGAGTTTTCTGATCCCCGGGATATAGTCATTGATAGCAAGGGAAATTTATTTGTTTCAGATGGTAATACTATTCGTAAAATATCTGTAACTGGAATTGTCAGCACGATTTCGGGTGATATAAATGATTCTTTTGCTGATGGTGAAGGCACTAATGCAAGATTTAATTTTCCCAATGGACTTACTATTGATGCACATGATAATATTTATGTTTCTGATTTAGGTAATAACAGGATCAGAAAGATCAGTTTTCAGTAAGAGTCCTGTGTGAAGTTGAAAGTTGAAAGTTGAAAGTTGAAAGTTGAAGGTTGCTGGTTAAAAGTTTCGTGCTATTAGAAAGTGTTTGCGCTGTTGTTGGTGCGTGTTCTACACCTGAATTGTGGTATACAATGAAGCACCAACAACATCGTAAACAATCTCTTTGATCATTCTCTTCCTTCTTTCAACTTTCAACCGATCTTATTGACACTTCCAATTAATAATATATTCAACATTCAACTTACTATACCCGCTTAGTGGTATACTTTATAATTAACATAAATCTATTTCTCCGATAGAAAAAAAATAATTGCCGTTCGGAAGAGCGTGAGTTTTCTCAGTGGTGGTTGGTTCTACATTGCCGGCCAAATCATAAAACATTTCATGAAAATGAGAAAATTCATTCACACGATTCGTGTAACGGGACTATGTGCAGTCTTTTTATTCATTGTACAATGGGCGTCGGCACAATCAACCGGGATTATCAAAGGAACAGTAAAGGATGCAACAGGAAATGCATTAGCGAATGCATCTGTTACAGTAGAAGGAAAAAGAGCTGGTACGGTTACTGACGCAGCAGGTACTTATTCATTAACTGTATTAGCAGGGCAACATATTGTCGTAGTTAGTTTTGTTGGACAGGCTACTGAAAGAATAAAAGTAACAGTAACAGCAGGAAATACGACACAACAGGATTTTACAACCCGTGATATTACCGCTGCAGAGATGACAGATCTCGAAGGGGTAGTGGTAGGTTCGCGTTCGCGTAGCCTCAGAAGTAAATTATCAACGACTGTTCCGGTGGATGTGATCAGAACAGAAGATGTAAAACCTTTTGCACAGGTAGACATCTCTCAGATGCTGTCCTATACAGCACCTTCCTTTCAATCAGCACGTCAAACAATATCCGATGGTACTGATCATATTGATCCTGCAGGTTTGCGTGGACTCGGACCTGATCAGACATTGGTATTGGTAAATGGCAAACGTTATCACAATACGGCATTGGTAAATATTAATGGTACCGTTGGCCGCGGATCAGTAGGCGTTGATCTGAATACCATTCCTGCTTCGGCTATTGATCACATCGAAGTGTTACGTGATGGTGCTGCTGCGCAATATGGTTCAGATGCTATTGCCGGTGTTATCAATGTGGTATTGAAAAAAAATTATAATGACTTTACTGTATCGGCCATGACTGGTCAGAATTTTACCAATCTGCCCTATAATGGTGGAATAAAAATGCGTGATGGCGTTAACCAGCAGGTTGATTTCAGCGGTGGTATAACAAAGAATAATTCTTACCTGAATATAAGCGGACAATGGTTAAAGCGTTTTAGTACTAACCGTAGCGGTAATGATAATATTCCATTGGTGTATTTAGGAAATGCCGGGGCGTTTCCAGCCAATCCTTATCCAACAACTACAGTTAGTAATGTCGATTATCGCAAATGGTTGATTGATCAGGATGCTGCAATTGCCAATCAACGCGGATACGACAGACACAATATCGTAGCAGGTAATTCTTATTCACAGAATCTTGCTACTTTTTTAAATGCAGGTACAAAGCTTTCTAATCAAATTGATTTCTACCTGACTGCCGGTTTTTCGAGAAAAAATGGTCATGCAAATGGATTCAGTCGTAATCCTAATTCGGTATCGCAGCAGCCGGTAGTAGCCGATAGTACACGTTATTATAAGGATGGATTTTTGCCAGAGATCGCTCCGAAGATCACTGACTGGAGTTTTTTAGCAGGATTTAATATCAAAGCCGGTAGCTGGAACATTGATATCAGTGATGCGATCGGTAAGAACAGTATCCGTTATGATATTGCGAAAACAGGAAATGCTTCATTGCCTGCTACTGATAATGTACAGACAGAGTTTTATGCCGGTAAATTATCTTTTTTACAAAATACATTGAATGCAGATGTTAGCCGCAAGTACGAGTATAATGCCAACACTTCATTGAATGTGGCTTTTGGTGCTGAGTATCGTCACGAACAATTTCAGATCAGTGCTGGTGAACCTAATTCTTATATAAACGGGGAGAGGAAAGCGCATGTTGATTCTATTGCGCCATACCCGGGTCAAACAGCGTACACGACTTTTTTACCTATAGTACCAGCATCAGGTTCGCAGGTATTCCCGGGTTTTAAAAACACGGATGCAGTGAAGGCAAACAGAAATATATACGCAGTTTATGGTGACCTTGAATTGACAGCTGGTAAATTATTACTGGATGCAGCTACCCGTTATGAAAATTATGCTGAACAAGGATTCAGTTATGATAATCTTAGCGGTAAATTAAGTGCCCGTTATGAGATCAGTTCTCATTTCTCTGTGCGTGGTTCTGTCAGCAATGGGTTCCGTGCCCCTTCTTTACATCAACGTTATTTCCAGAATACATCTACACAGTTTGTAAATGGTCAACCTTCGAATTCTTTAACGGCTAATAACCAGAGTCCAATCGTAAGAGATGCATTTGGAATTAAAGAGTTGAAACCGGAGAAATCGATGAGTTATAGTGTTGGGTTTGTTGGTAAAGCAGCGAAAGGATTGACGTTTACAGTTGATGGTTATTTTATTACCATCAAAGATCGTATTGTATTATCTACGGCATTTAACCGTACTAATCCTTTAGTAAATAAAATTCTGAATGATAATGGCGTTGATGCTACTACCTCGGCTTTGCAATTCTGGACAAATGCCGTGAATACAGAAACAAAAGGTATTGATGTAGTAGTGATGGAAAGAACACGTCTTGGTGCAGGCCAGGCTACTTTTTCATTAGCTGCTAATTTTAATAAGAATACAGTAGTGGGCGGTTTACACACTAACTCAGTGATAGAAGATCCGAAGAATAATCCAAGCGCGACTGATCCAGCAGCTAATCCTGCAAATGATCTTGCATTGACATTGTTTGATCGTCAGCAACGTGGACGTATTGAAACTGCACAACCGAAGAGTAAGATCAACCTGACTGCGATGTATGCATTGAAGAAATGGAACTTCCTTGCCCGTGCCGTTCGTTTTGGTGAATCAGAGTTCCTGAACAATGTCGATCCTGCTTTAGTGAATCAAAGTACAGGTGCTTTCTTTAATGATATTGGTTTTGGTACCGACCAGGTATTCAAAGCAAAGATCACGACTGACCTGGTTGTATCGTATAAAGTGTATGATGGTATCTTAGTATCAGTCGGCGCCAACAATGTTTTCGATGTATATCCAGACAGGATCTTTGTTGATCCAAGAAATGATCCGCAGGCTGTGTATGCTAATCCAATACAGGGAGCGAATAAGACAGATGGCGGGTATAATTCAGGACGTGATGCCTCTAACCGCGGACGGTTATTGTTTGGAACCAATCAATTCGGATACAATGGTCGCTTCTTATTTACACGATTGAGTGTGGATATAGGCGAATTGAATAATCATAAGAAAATGAAACATTAGTTCTAACCCTTTCGATAAGACAAGGACCTCGCTTCGGCGGGGTTTTTTGTTTGTCTGAACTGGGATGTGTGGGATTAATGGGATTATTTAGATAATAAAAATACATAGCCCACAGAGAGCCACAGAGGTTAAGAGAACCACAGAAGCACAGTATGTATTTTCTGCGGCTCTCTGTGGGCAAAAAACAATAAACACTTTCTTATTTATATTTTCTATTCAGCCATTCGTCCGGAACAGGAATGATACAAATATTCATTGACCTATTATCTGCTGACAACATCGCCGATTGGATTTCTATTCTTGTACCATCGGGACTGAAAGTAGGGTGGGGATGATCCGCAGCGGTTTGTTTATGTCCCGCTGACAATAAGATCATCTCTCTTGTATGACGATCGATCAGGTAAATATTTCTTGAAAAATCATCGCCAACGGCCCATCGCCCATCTGCTGAACCATTCACATGCCATAGACCACTGCCACTTGGTGTTTGCCCAATGATGATCATTTCTCTTGTTCGGAAATTAACAATACCAAGACCTGTTGGTTTTTCCCGCGTACCCGATGGACCCCATGATGCTTCCTGTCCCGGATTTTGCGGATTACTTTTCGTTGTATCATTTGCTGAGGTGTTCGCGATATTTATTTTACGATGTCCCATAATAGCAAACGCTACTTCATCACGTGTGATCACTGCTTCGTGTGTTACCCATTCATATTCCGATTCAGGATACAGAGGACGAAGACCGCTGCCATCTGCCATGACTGTCCATGTACGTTGTGGTGATTTGCCTCCTGTTTCCCAACAAAAAACAATTTCACCTTTTACCCATGGATTGGTTTGTATATGACCAACCTGGAAAGGAACGGATACGACATATTTTATTTCACCTGTTTTAATATTCATGCTGGCAAGACCACTCGGGCCTGCACCCATTTTGCGTGGACCAAATGCCGAAGCAATTTTTGTATCAGGGGCTAAATGTTTGGCTGCCTCTTTTGTACCCACGCGAAAATAAACCCATTCCTCATCTGCATCGAGTGCCATATCACCACCAGCTCCTAACTCAGCTGGAGTAGTGCCACATACACGCTGATAAACATTCGCTGCTTTTACCGTACCTGCTTTACTATCGGCGAATAATTTCGCAAGATCCACTTCAATAATTTGTACTGGCTTATCAGCTGGCCCACGTTGACGGGTAGTATCTGTGTTGCGCATGAAATATAATTTCATTGATTTTCTGCCAACATTCAACATACCTGTATAACCACCTTCGCTTACCTGGATTATCTCACCGGTTTTTTCATTTACAGCCATTGCTTCATTACGTGCACGATTTGAACGAAAGATCAACCATTGTGCATCAGCTGTCCATTGATTATGTGTCTGGTAAATCTTTGAATCACCCGCTGGAGTACTGGTTAAAAAAGTAAGCATCGTTCCGGTAGCAGGATCTTTTACTACTTTTCTTTCCGAAGGAAACCGTTTGCCTATTTGAGAATAAAGAGAAGATGATATTGAAATGAGCAGGATGATAATGATGAAATGTTTTTTCATGTTGGCAGCCGTTAAGTGTAATGCAATGGTTAGAATGAAAAAGAAAATTAAACATCTTGATAGTGCGGATCATCCTGCACTCTCCTGAAGACAATGAGCAATTGGCGATATGCAATAGGCAATGGACATTGAGCAATATGCAATAGGCAATTAACAATTGTCAGCAACCATTGCCTATTGCATATTGCTTATTGCATATCGCTTATTCTCTCACT
>JBDTPD010000280.1:0-5939 GCA_039932855.1 Chitinophagaceae bacterium
CCACCGCTGCGATCACACTTATCGCAAAGAACACAGCTTTATTATCAAACTCATCCCAGAAGCCAGCCAGTATACCAGATATTTTTCCGCCCAATGAAGTTGTAATGAACCAGCCACCCATCATCAGCGCCGTAAATCTTCTCGGAGCTACTTTAGATACAAGCGATAGCCCAACGGGACTCATAAACAATTCGCTGATCGTAAACACTCCGTAACTGGCAAAGATCCAACCGGAGGATACCTTATTATGATAAATATTTGTAGAAAGACAGGCTCCGACCATCACAAGTGATGAAAGGCCCGCAATAATAGTTCCCCATGCAAATTTGCTTGGTGTGGAAGGTTCTTTCCTTCTTGCTTTTAAGAATCCGAAAAGACCTATAATAACAGGAGTAAATACAATGATCCAGAATGGATTGATGGACTGATAAATTTCCGTGGATATTAATTTAAGATCCTGTCCTTCCGGCGGCCATTTGTCTTTTGGTAAATTCTGAAGATAAGGATCAACACCCATATGAGTCAATACCTTTCCATCTGCACCGGTTTGCGCCCTGAATTGTTCATCTATTACGGCTACTTCCTGGGGTTTGGTATTAACAGTTTGCATGAACCCGAATGGTTTCAATAGTGGCTCCACTACTTTCGGTGTTTCTCTTTCTGTATACGTATCGGCCCAGATAGTTAATGCAGTTGAATTTTGATTATAGATGTTCCAGAATATAATGGCTACGCCAAAAAGTACTAATAATGTTCCGATACGTTTCTTATCAAATCCTTTACATCTTGCCCAGATACTGAAGTAGAAAATAATTATCGGTACGCAAGCAAAAATGAATGCATCATTGGAATCTGAACCTATAAGATTTCCGGGAATGAGCCATCCGATTGTCCCGGCAATTATCGCAGGAAGGAAGACATACAGTGATATTTTGGAAAGCGGCATATCCTCTTTTTGAGGAGGTTTAATAATATCGGCGTGCTTTACATGCTTGGCACCAAAGGCAAGCCATATCAAACCGATAACCATACCTACTCCTGCTGCTGCAAAAGCATACCCCCAACTGTAATTAATTCTCAAATAAGCTGCCACGAAATTGCAGACAAAAGCTCCGATATTAATTCCCATATAAAAGATATTGTACGCAGTATCCTTTTTAGATTTTAATTCGGGCTTATTATAAATATTACCAAGAAGCGTACTAATGTTGGGTTTAAAAAAACCATTGCCAACAATGACGCATAACAATGCGATATATAACAACGTGGAGTTACCAGGTATCGACAATAAAAAATAACCAACTGCCATTAACGAACCACCGAAAAAAATTGATTTTAAATAACCAAGATACCTGTCAGCTACTAATCCTCCTATAAATGGAGTCAGGTAAACTAATGCTACATATGTTCCTACAATATCTATCGCCATTTTATTGTCCATTCCAAAACCGCCATTGCCTGTCGTATCCGTCAGGTAAAGCAATAGAATTCCAATTATCAGATAGTAACCAAACCGTTCCCACATCTCTGTAAAAAAGAGGACATATAGTCCACGTGGATGCTTGCCGGTTTTTGCAGGTTGATTCATATGAGTGTTTTAAGTTTATGATGATGGCCTCAAGCAGAGGGACTGAAAATACATAAATTTTGACCGCTCAAAAATTTTTCAGGCTACCTTTAACAAACGTAGCAAACGATCCCGATATTCGCAGCACTTAAATCTGACCAAAAAAACCCAATGCGTATCTTATTATTAGGCTCTGGTGGCAGGGAACATGCCCTTGCCTGGAAACTTTGTCAAAGCGTCTGGACCAATCCCCTCTTCATTGCACCCGGTAATCCCGGTACCGCTACCTTCGGTACTAATGTCGATATTGATATCAATGACTTCGACGCAATCGGAAAATTCTGCATCAAAGAAAAAATAGAAGTGGTAGTGGTCGGTCCTGAAGAACCATTGGTAAACGGACTCTATGATTATTTCAAATCAATAGAAGAACTGCAACCTATCCATTTTATCGGGCCATCCAAACAAGGAGCCATGCTCGAAGGAAGCAAGGCATTCGCCAAATCATTTATGAACCGGCACAACATTCCTACTGCCGGATACAAAGAATTTACACTTGATAATTACGAAGAAGGAGTTGAATACCTGCGCGACTGCGCACTACCTATTGTATTAAAAGCTGATGGTCTCGCCGGAGGCAAAGGTGTTGTTATCTGTCAGCATCATGTAGAAGCTATCGCTGAATTTGAATTGATGATCCAGCGTTCCAAATTCGGTGATGCCAGTAAGAAAGTAGTAGTAGAAGATTTTTTAAGTGGTATTGAATTAAGCGTGTTTGCACTGACAGATGGTAAAAGTTATTTACTATTACCCGAAGCAAAAGATTATAAACGTATCGGTGAAGGTGATAAAGGATTAAATACCGGTGGTATGGGAGCAGTAAGTCCTGTGCCTTTCGCTACTCCGGGTTTTATGCAGAAAGTGGAGCAACGCATTGTCAAACCAACAGTCGATGGATTATTTAAAGAAGGTATTGAATATACCGGCTTTATCTTTTTTGGATTGATCAGTGTAAATGATGAGCCTTACGTAATTGAATACAATTGCCGTCTCGGCGATCCGGAAACAGAAGTTGTTATTCCCCGTCTTGAAAATGACCTGGTAGGGTTATGTGTAGCTGCTTCGCAAAAAGAATTGCATCTTGTAGAGATCCAGACCGATAAACGTGCCGCTGTTACCATCATGGCTGTTAGTCACGGTTATCCTGGTAGCTATGAAAAAGGATATGAGATCACCGGCATCGATGGAAGGTATGGTAAACAATCATTGATCTTCCAGGCCGGTACCAAAGAAGAAAATAAAAAGATCATCACCAGCGGCGGCCGTGTACTATGTGTTACCTCTTTCGGAGAAGATATAGGAGAGGCTGCTGATATTTCACTCGATGTATTGGATTATATCGACTATGATGGCATGTACTACCGCACCGATATCGGGTACGAATTTGTAAAGCGCTAATTTTGGCGAACCTTAGCATATGAATTATCACGATTACCTGCAACTGGATAAAATCCTCAATGCACAGTTACCTGAAAGTGATAAACAACAATTACCTGCACATGATGAAATGTTGTTTATCATTATTCACCAGACATATGAATTGTGGTTCAAACAACTTCACTATGAACTCGATTCTATACTCGAGATCATGAACAAGCCAAGTCTGAATGATAATTCACCTGAATTACAGATGGTGGATCAGCGACTCAGCCGTTGTGTAACTATTCTTCGCGTACTTGTTTCCCAGATAGACATTATGGAAACCATGACACCCATGGATTTCCTCGACTTCAGAGATATGCTGCGCCCGGCATCTGGTTTTCAGAGCTGGCAATTCAAAGAAATAGAAGCAAAGCTGGGTCTTAAGTTTGACCAGCGCCATGGAAAAGAATATTATACTTCACAGCTTAGCGAGGCACATGTAGCTATTATTAAAAAGGCTGAGAGCAGGAAGAATTTATTGCAACTGGTAAATGAATGGCTGGAAAGAATGCCTTTCTTCGATGAAGAAGGGAACTGGAAAAATTTTCTTGCGCATGCTGCTTTGGAAAATGTTCATCCGTTCTGGGCAGAATATCGCTATCGTTACGAACATAGTTTATCGGAGATGGAAAAAGGAAATCTCTCTGTATTTGATGAAATATTTCTCCAACCTGGTCAGCCTGCCGACAGAGATCTTTCTTCTGCCGCTTCGCGCTCCGCACTTTTTATCATGTTGTATCGTCGTTACCCGATGCTGCAATTACCATTTCAATTACTAAATGGATTGCTGGAAGTAGATGAGCAATTAAGTTCCTGGCGCTATCGGCACATGAATATGGTGCATCGTATGATCGGAAGACGTGTAGGCACGGGAGGCAGTACCGGAAAAGATTATCTCAAAGGCGCTGCTGACAAACATTATATTTTTAAAGAAATCGCCGGACTCAATAGCTTTTTAATAGAAAGTCGTAAGCTACCTGTTCTTAGTCATGAGATGGAAAGAAGACTTGGATTTTTATAGTAGATAAGTCAAAATTCAAAAGTAAAAAGTCAAAAGAGCAGACTGCTTTTTTGACTTTTTACTTTTGAATTTTGACTTATCAGAGAGTACCTTTTTAGAACGTGTAACGGATTCCCAATCCGCCCCAGCCTCCATAGAAGCCGCGTCCATCACCGAATTCAAAGGAAGGCTGCCAGTCAAGTGAAATGTTGATAGGAGCGCCGTTGAACTTGTAATCAAGACCTAAAACGCCATCAATACCTGCAAAAGCGCCATCGCCATATTTTGAATTGTAAAAACCAATGTGCGCACCTGGTCCGATATACCATTTCAGTCCTTCAGCACCAGTGATATCGCCATGTATTTCGTATAACCCGGTGAAACGAACGCCATTCCTGTAGAAATAACCGATCAGTTCACCTGCATTTCTTTCGTTAAAGAAGTGTTTGAAGGAAATACCTCCACCATCCCAGACTTTTACGCCTAATGCGTTAGTGTAAGTGCTACTATTGGTGGTTTTACTTTGCGCCTGAACGGCCACGGTCATGATCAAAACAACAATAATGGTTAAGAATACCTTTCTCATATTTATTTTTCTTTTAGTGGAAAATGGGAAATGCTGACAACACGCATGGAATTGCCATTTTTATGCCAAAACACGCAGTTAGGGTAAAACAGCGTTTTCCGATACGGGCGCAAATGTAAGTGTTGAAAATAGTACCCAAAAAGAATTATATGCGCAATGATAATAGAACCTGCATAAACTCGTTAACTCTTACACGCATCACGCAATTGAAAAACCATTTCCAGATGATTTCTTCCAACGCCACTCAATTCTTTTTTCAAAAAGAATCAGTTGCGTTCAAAATAATCTCTCCTGCCACGGGTTTCGCTTTGCTAATTCAATTTATTAAGTCAACTTTGCTTACTATCTTTAAATCCAATAATTAAGAATGGGACTATTTAACTGGTTTACACAAGAAATAGCGATGGACCTGGGTACTGCCAACACCCTTATCATACATAATGACGAAGTAGCGGTGAATGAACCGAGCATTGTGGCGCTAAACCGTAACAATCCGAAAGAAGTATTGGCAGTGGGCAAGAAAGCATTGATGATGCATGAAAAAACCCATGAAAGCATACGTACTGTTCGCCCGTTGAAAGATGGCGTAATCGCCGATTTCAATGCGGCTGAGCTGATGATCCGTGAGTTGATCAAATTGGTTTATACAAAAAAGCCTTTATTCCCCCCAAGCTGGAGAATGATGATCTGTATTCCTTCTTCTATTACGGAAGTAGAAAAAAGAGCCGTGCGTGACAGCGCTGAACAAGCAGGGGCAAAAGAAGTATATCTCCTTCATGAGCCGATGGCCGCTGCGCTGGGTATCGGTATCGATGTAGAAGAACCTGTCGGAAACATGATCATCGATATTGGTGGTGGTACTACCGGCATTACAGTAATCGCGTTGGCAGGTATTGTATGCGATCAGAGTATCCGTATCGCCGGTGATGAATTCACAGCTGATATTATGGAAGCATTGCGTCGCTATCACAGTTTACTCATTGGTGAGCGTACTGCTGAGCAGATCAAGATCAATGTTGGCGCCGCGATGAAAGATCTGGATAATCCTCCTGAAGATATTCCGGTAAATGGTCGTGACCTTGTTACAGGTATTCCAAAACAGATCATGGTCAGCTACCAGGAAATTGCTGAGGCACTCGATAAAAGCATCTTTAAAATAGAAGAAGCTATTCTGAAAGCGCTGGAGCAAACACCTCCTGAACTGGCAGCAGATATTTATCGCCGCGGTCTTTACCTCACTGGTGGAGGCGCTTTGTTAAGGGGTCTTGACAAAAGATTAAGCCAAAAAATCAAATTACCGGTGC
>JBDTPD010000281.1:0-5930 GCA_039932855.1 Chitinophagaceae bacterium
ATGCGACCGGGATTTAAAATACCCCGACAATCAAATACAAAACCACCACCAGTGCCGGATGTATCTGTTGGTATGAGATTTCTATAAGAAAAGCTATGAATCTTTACTACTAATGGAGTTTCTTCATTTGCCTGTACCGGCGTGAATTGCTCAATGATCTCTTCCGATACACACAGGTCCAACACTTTTTTAAATTCCGGTACCGAAATACCCATGCTTTGATTACGGAAAAAATCTCCCAGGTTCTTTAAGGCTAATGGAATACTGGTAAGGAACTGTGCCTTTCTTTCAAACAAACCACGAAAACCATAAGCTCCCAATACCTGCAGCAACCTTATTAATACATAACCATTATACTGACTACGAAAAATGACTCTATCTAATGGAGCATCAATCAACTTCTCAAATGCACTCATATAATCTTCCAACAGATCATTCTTCCATTCATTGGATAAATTTGCTCTTGCCTGCCATAACATAGAGGCTACATCATATTGCGGTGCACCTTTCATACCGCCCTGGTAATCGATAAAATGAACGGAGTTATCTTCTTTCACCATAATGTTCCGGCTCTGGAAATCGCGGAACATAAAATATTTGTATTCGGTATGAGTCAGGTAATTACTCAATGCTTCGAAATCATCGATCAGTTTTTGTTTATCGTATGGTTTACGTAAAGCATCTAGGAAATAATATTTGAAATACAAGAGATCAGCCATGATCGCCTGTTTGCCAAATTCTTTATTGGTCAGGCATTGGTTATAATCAAGTCCCTGGTCCCCTTTAACGTGCAGATCGGCTAATGCTTCCAGGCTTTTTTTGAACAGATCATATACCGGTTGTACAAATCCCTGCGATTCCAGTTTGTTTAATAAAGAAACATCACCAAAATCTTCCTGTAAATAAAACACGCCATCATCGCTGACAGCCAGGATGCGTGCAACAGCCAGGTTCTTTAGAATAAATTGCTGGGAGAAATAAAAGAAGCTGTTATTTTCTTTTACATTGGCACCATATGTACCAATGACAGAATGATCTGCGCCATATAAGCGAAAATAACGACGTTCGCTGCCTGATTGAGGTAAGACATCTACAGATACAGGCTCAGTACCTTTCCATTTTCGATATAATTCTTTAATCGATTGAAGAATTGCTTCCATAGAACAAATGTAATTCAGTTCTGGCAGTTTCCAGTTGGCTGTGGGTAGTCAACAGTAGGCAGTCAGCAGTCTATCAATCGGCAACCAACAGTTTTACATCAGTGCCTTTCTTCTTATCAAATAAGCGGGATTTAAAATAAAGTAAGGCGACTGCGGACTGATAGACTGCTGACTTCCTGTTGTTAAAACTGTTTCAGCCACTCATTCAATACCGTCATTTCTCTTTCTTCTACAACTTTTATTTTTAACAATGCCTCGTATGCATTGACAAGATTATCTTTCACTGATCCTTTGCTCATTGCCTTATTGACAGCTTCAAATGATTTCTCTACATGAAGATACATAGGAACTTCACTTTCGAAATCCTTGAAGTAATCATGCACATTTCTTTTTTGTACAACAGTCGCTTCTGTAAAACCTAACCTGTAATCATGTTGCCAAAGAATCGGTTGAGCAATGATGCCGCGAAGTATATCGGTAAAACGAAACGTAACAAAGGAAGGAAGAAACAATAACGGAAATAATTCTTTACGAATAGCTGTGTTCTGCGAATTGAATGGAGATATGGTTCCTTTCTCCAACACAACAGGTTCTTTTTTTTGAAAGATGCAGGGAATATCGGAGGTCAACCGATAGATGGCATCTACATCAGGATCTTCATCTGCCAGGCCCTGCCATATGCCAATATCCTGCGTTTTCTTTTGTTCCTGCCATTGTAATTTTCCCCGGCTATCATTGATATTACAAAGTGGTAAACCACGCGGCCAGATCGGTTGTTCACTAAAATGATGGTACACATTTACCCATCCCAGATCATTAGCAGAAGTAAGAAAATCTCCTTTGAAAGATGGGAAGTCCCAGTTTTTATAAGGAATATTATCATCATCGGTATCAATGATGATGTCAGCACCCTGTTGCATGGCATATACATAGCCCATCATTTTTCTGCCATAATGATTAACAGGTATAGCACCGGCCAATGAAGAAGAAAGATCAAGCTGATCCTGGATATTCAGGTACGTGCAATTTTCATAGTGCCAGTCAGCTGGTGTTTTTTTATCACCTACTACTACCAGCTGATAATCGGAGAGACCAGAAAATGCTTCGATCGCGGCGGTTGGATTAAAAATGCTGGTAATGACGATAAATTTCTTTAGAGATCGTTTTGCCATTTAGACAATTTAATAGGGTGGTAAAATAATTGATCCGGCGGAAAACCGGTTAGCAATGAAGACAATGATTTATGATGTGTGATTTCTACAGCTTCGACTTCTCCAGCTGACCACAACGCTTTTCCTTTTAACCGTGTATCTTTTTCCTGCGCAATAGCATCGGATGATAGTAAAAGAGATGTTGGAATAGCTATTTCAACAAACAAACCGGCAGCAGCCATGATACCACAATAGCGACAAAAATCCGCCACAGTTTTTTTAGTAATAATTAATACATCGGAGTAAGAGCCAGCAACGGGATAAGGTAATTCGATCTTTCCGTTTTGTTTGTGCGATCGCCAGTTGAACCAATGATATTGTTTAAAGAACCAGTATCTCCAGCTTTTCTCCCCTCTCGGTTTTTTATTACCGAAAATATTGGTCTTACTGAGCGGTTTTACATCCAGTCCATGTTTTTGAAAACGGTTGACTGCCTCCTCACGTGAAGGCAACTCATTTTTTATCTCTGCACCACGACGATTCTTGAAAAAATCGATTCCTTTAAACGTGTGCCACCATGGCTCGCCTTTTATTTCATGGAAAGCAAAGATGCCGGGTATAAAATCGGTACCTGTAGCCAGTCCGGTTTGTTCCAGTACATTCGTCTCATTAATCGCCGGGTTCAGGATACAATCATCGCCCAAAAAGATGTAGTGGGTAAATTGCTCATTAAAAAAACGGGCATATCCCTGGGCAAAGAAAGATTGAAAGTAATTGGAGCTTTCATACACAGGGATCGCGTTTGGATGCGATCCATTATAAAAAGGAACGAGGAAGTAAATGTGTGAAAACCTTCCTGCATATATCTTTTCCAGTACCGGAATGTTCTTATCATACCGGTGATTAAATACGATGATCAGACATGCTTTTGTCATAAGGTTGCCAAATGTAGGAAACTGCGGGGAGAAAGCTATTAGTCGTTAGCTATTAGCTTTTAGTATCGATAAACTGGCAAAACTAATAGCTAAAAGCTAAGGGCTAACCGCTTTCCTTCACTAACAACCGTTTGCCACGCCTTCTTTTTATTACTTTTGCTGTTGTACACTTAATAATATGACGAATACTTCTACCAATAAAGTCAGGATAGTTACGGCCGCGGCCTTATTTGACGGACATGATGCGGCTATCAATGTGATGCGCCGGATCATGCAAAGCAAAGGTGCCGAGATCATTCATTTGGGACATAACCGGTCGGTCAAGGAGATTGTAGAAACCGCAATAGAGGAAGATGTTCAGGGCATTGCCATTACCAGTTACCAGGGTGGGCACGTGGAGTTTTTCAAATACATGAAAGACCTGTTGGATGAAAATGGTTGTGGCCATATCAAAATATTTGGCGGTGGCGGCGGCACTATTCTGCCAGAAGAGATTGAAGAATTACAACAATATGGCATCACCCGTATCTATTCACCGGATGATGGTCGGCACATGGGATTGGAGGGGATGATTGAGGATGTGATCAATAAATGCAGCCCCCTCCCAACCTCCCCCGGTGGGGGAGGAGATGAGAAACACTCCGACTATTGGGAAGCATCTAAAAAATGGAATGGAAAATTGCCATTGGGAGAATCAAAAGATATAAGGAAAATCGCAAGGGCAATTACACTGGCTGAAAGCGGAATGAGAGATGAATTCTTTTTAAACGGTTCTTCCATAACAGTAGGTCGGTTTAAAGCTGATCCTATGTTGTATGGAAAACTTAAAGAATTCGCATTGACACATCGTAAAGATGGGACGGTAGCAGAAAATATTCTTTGGGATAAATTAAGAGCAAAAAAAGAAGGATATAAATTCAGAAGACAGCATATAATCGGACAGTTTATTGCAGACTTTGTTTGTTTGAAAAAAGGGTTGGTAATAGAAGTTGATGGTAATTATCATCAATTACCAGAAATGCAATTCAGCGATAAAGAGAGAACAAGTGCATTAAAAGAATTAGGATTTGATGTTCTTAGAATCACCAACGATGAAGTAACACATAATCTCGAAGAGGTTCTTAATAAGATTAATACCAAACTTGCCGGACTACCTGATAAAGAATTGGAGCAAAAAAGTAGTGAGTTTCCCAAAGTTTCCCCCACCGGGGGAGATTTAGAGGGGGCCCGGGGGTTGGGTTCGGGGTCCGTCGTCCTCGGCATCACCGGCACCGGTGGCGCCGGCAAATCATCTGTCACGGATGAAATAGTAAGAAGGTTTCTGAATAATTTCAAAGACAAAACTATTGCCGTCGTTTCTGTGGATCCATCTAAAAAGAAAACAGGCGGCGCCTTATTAGGTGATAGGATACGAATGAACACCATCTCTCATCCACGTGCATATATGCGCTCACTCGCTACCCGTGAAAGTGATAAAGCATTAAGCGTGCATGTACAGGAAGCGATTGATATCTGTAAAGAAGCAGGGTTTGATTTTATTATTCTTGAATCAGCAGGCGTTGGACAAAGCGATGCTTCTATTCTTGACTACTGCGATGTTAGTATGTATGTGATGACACCTGAATATGGTGCCGCGTCACAATTGGAAAAAATCAACATGCTGGACTATGCCGATCTTATCTGTATCAACAAATTTGATAAAGCCGGCGCATTAGATGCTTTGGCTGATGTAAAAAAACAATACAAACGTAATCATCAATTATTCTCAGCCAAAGATCATGAAATACCAGTGATCGGAACCATGGCCAGTAAATTCAATGACGATGGTATTAATCACCTGTTTGAATTGTTATTGAAAAAAATCATTCAAAAGAAAGCTGTCAATTTTGGTGAATACCATTTCTCCGAAACAGCTAAAGTATCGCAGGCTATTATTCCTGCCAGTCGCGTTCGCTATCTCTCAGAGATCACTGAAAACAATCGCAATTATGATAAACTGGTAAAAGATCAAGCTGCGATTGCAACCAAATTGTATCAATTACACGGGGTATTAAATCTCCTAAAAACAGACAGCGCAAAAGTCTCCCCCTTGGGGGAAGATTTAGAGGGGGCCCTTCTTCAACAGATCACCTTCTTCGAAGAACAACTCACACCGATCAGCCGCAAACTGCTTCACAACTGGGAAGAAAAAGTAAAAGAATATCAGAAGGATTTTTATGAATATACTGTCAGGGATAAAGTGATCAAGCAACCCATGACATCGCAAAGTCTTAGTGGCACACGTATACCGAAAGTAGTATTACCAAAATTTAAGGACTGGGGTGATATTCTTCAATGGCAGGCGCAGGAAAATGTGCCGGGTCATTTTCCATTTACCGGTGGCGTATTTCCATTAAAAAGAGAAGGAGAAGATCCAACAAGAATGTTTGCCGGTGAAGGCGCTCCTGAAAGAACCAATAAACGTTTTCACTACGTTAGTACCGATCAACCTGCAAAGAGATTGTCAACTGCTTTTGATAGTGTGACGTTGTATGGAGAAGATCCTGATCCTCGCCCGGATATCTTTGGAAAAATTGGTAATAGCGGTGTAAGTATCGCTACGGTTGATGATGCAAAAAAATTATACAGCGGTTTTGATCTTTGTGATCCAAAGACCTCCGTTAGTATGACCATTAATGGCCCTG
>JBDTPD010000282.1:0-5927 GCA_039932855.1 Chitinophagaceae bacterium
CATCACGATTCTTTTCGAGTTCGTTCATGATCGCTTTCATTCTTTCTTCAAACTGTCCGCGGTATTTTGTTCCTGCTACGAGGGCAGCAAGATCGAGTGATATTACACGTTTGTCAAATAATACCCTTGACACTTTACGTTGTACGATGCGAAGAGCGAGCCCTTCAACGATCGCTGTCTTACCCACACCAGGTTCACCAATGAGGATCGGGTTATTCTTTTTACGACGGGAAAGTATTTGTGATACTCTTTCGATTTCTGATTCACGTCCAACGATAGGATCCAGGGCACCCATTTCAGCCAGCTTTGTGATATCGCGTCCGAAATTGTCAAGTACAGGTGTTTTACTTTTTGCAGTACTACCCTGTTTTGCACCTTTCTGTTGTGAATACTTTTTTTCATCTTCGAAATCGTCATCGTTTTCGTCGGTGTATTCAGCACGGGGATCGTTAGATTTAACGATGCCCAGCTCTTGTCTGAAAAGATCGTAGTCCACGTCAAATTGATTTAGGATCTGTGTAGCAATATTTTCTTTGTTCTTCAAAATAGACAGCATAAGATGTTCTGTTTCCACGGTTGTACTTTTCAGCGCTTTCGCTTCAAGTACTGTCACGCGGATCACCTTTTCTGCTTGTTTTGTTAGTGGAAGACTATTGATGTTGGCGATATTCTTTCCTGTTTTATCCTTAACCGCCAGTTCAATTTCTTTGCGCAACTCGTACAGGTCTACATTAAAGCTTTTCAGGATACGGACAGCTGTATTATCGCCTTCACGGATCAACCCGAGCAGGAGATGTTCCGTACCGATAAAGTCATTGCCTAACCTTAATGCTTCCTCCCTGCTGAACGAGATGATCTCTTTTACCTGGGCTGAAAAATTATTATCCATATTTAGATAATTGGTTGTGATACAATATTAACAAATTAATTCCGATACGCTTTAGCTCTACTTATAAACGAAGTGTGAGTAATTTAAGTTGTTTGTTTACTTTGTTTTTTCGCACTTTACCAAAGGAAGGAATCAAAACACACAATATGCAAGTCAAAATAGATACCAAACAGAAATTTCATGCCATCACGCTGCCCGGTCCTACCCTTTCTGCTACTATGACAGAAGAAATGTCTGCTTGTTTACTCCCCTACCTCCAAAATGACGTTAAAAACCTCGTACTGATCCTCAAAGACATTAAAAACATGGACAAAGCTGCCGGAGAAAAGTTGGTAGAGATCCAGCAAAGGTTTTATGAAAATAACGCTTCTTTCGTGATTTGTGAAATGCAACCGGCAGTTGAAGAATTCCTTGATCAGAATGAACTTTTAGAAATAATGAATGTTACGCCCTCCCAAAGTGAAGCATGGGATATTCTTCAGATGGAAGAGATTGAAAGGGAATTGATGGACGGGGACTAGCAGTTGGCAGTCTGCAGTTGGCAGTCGGCAGTGGCAGTTCCTTGATCGTGGTAAGTTGCAACAATTAATGGTAAGTCTATAGTCTTCGAAGAACCATTACAAGGTTTTCTTACACTTTTTTCAAAATTTATGCTTGATTCCGGCATTTCCAGTTTTTTAAAAGAGCTTTTTACCAAAATTCTTCCGGATTCTGTCCATTCTGTGGAAGAACAATCAGTCGGGGGCGGATCAATTAATGATACTTATCGCCTGCACGTTAACAAAAAACAATTCTTTTTTCTGAAAATAAATGACGCGGATCGTTATCCCGGCCTTTTTGAAAAAGAAAAAGAAGGATTGGATTACCTGGCCAGTCAAAATAGTGTGAGGATACCGGCCGTTTATTATTGCGGTGAGCATAAAAATAAACAGCTGCTGGTGATGGAATGGATACCAACCGGCGCACGCTCCGTTGCTTTCTGGAAAAAATTCGGGGAACAGTTGGCCAACCTGCATCACCACCGGCATGAACAGCATGGATTCTTTGCCGATAACTACATGGGAGCGCTGCCGCAACAAAACACTTTTGCTCCTGACTGGAAAGATTTCTTTTTTCAATACCGGCTCCAGCCCCAAATTAAACTGGCAACAAGTAAGAACCTCTTGCCCGGAAACTATGCTGATTTATTTCAACAGCTCGGTAAGAAACTGGGGAATATTTTCTCTGAAGAACAGCCATCTCTTCTTCATGGAGATCTCTGGAGCGGCAATTTTATGTGCAGTGACCGATCATTGCCAGTGCTTATTGATCCGGCGATCTATTATGGTCATCGCAGTATGGATCTGGGTATGACGACCCTCTTCGGCGGATTCGATAAAGAGTTTTATGACGCCTATCATTATCATTTTCCCCTACCATCAAATTATGAAGAGCAATGGGAAGTTTGTAACCTGTATCCATTGCTGATTCATCTGAATCTTTTTGGAATGAGTTATTTAAATGACATCAAGAATATTTTAAACAGATTTAAATAAGCTTTTTTGACACAGAGAGCCATTTCAGTCTAACAGTCGTCAACCGGCAGTTGGCAATAGGCAGGATACTCCTGGTAAAGTTATACTTCTACTGATAAGATAACAGAGTTTCAAATTACAGACTGCGACTGCAGACTGCCGACTGATAGACTGATAGACAGCCAACTGCCAACTGACATACTGAAAATAACTTCTCCTTCTCCCGCATACTTTGTATTTTAGCCCAATATGCTCGCGGTTACGATCCTTGGAAATAACTCTGCTGTACCAGCTTTTGACCGGCACCCTACCAGCCAGGTAGTGACACTCGATGGTCAGAATTTTTTAATGGATTGCGGTGAAGGCACGCAGATCCAGATGATCAATTATAAAATACGCCGCGGCAAGATCTCACATATTTTTATTTCTCATCTGCATGGTGATCATTATTACGGATTGATCGGATTACTCAATTCATTCAGTCTGTTAAGTCATCAACAGGAACTACATGTATTCGGACCTGCTCCACTACAGGAGATCATCGAGATTCAACTGAGAGTAGCAGATACAAAACTTTGTTACCCGTTACATTTTCATACGATCACTGGTGAGGCGACATTGGTAGATAATGAGAAGATCGAGATCAAATGTTTTCCTACACAACACCGTATCGAGTGTTATGGGTTTTCATTTAAAGAAAAAAAGAAACCAAGAAGATTGATCATCGATAGCATAAAGGAAAACCTGATACCACTTCATTTTTATGAGAATCTCCGCAATGGAGAAGACTTCGTAACGAGTGCTGGTGAAGTGATCAAGAATGAATGGGTGACAGAAGAAGCACCGAAAGGAAAGACCTATGCGTTTTGTGCCGATACCAAATACTTCGAACCCATCATCGATCATGTCCGAGGCTTTGATATGATCTATCACGAAACAACTTATCTCGATAGTCTCCGCGAACGCGCTGATGAACGTTTTCATAGTACCACCAAACAAGCAGCGTTGATTGCACAAAAAGCCGGCGTTAAAAGATTATTGATCGGCCACTTCAGTAGTAAGTATGATACGCTGGAAGAATTTGAACAGGAAGCTAAAGAAGTTTTTCCTAATACGGAATTGGCAATTGAGGGAGTTACCTATAAGGTTTGATAAATGTAGAGATCCGAATTAAGAATTATGAGTTATGAATTATGAATGTTGTGGACCATTCATAATTCATAACTCATAATTCTTAATTCGGATTTTACTTAAAAAGCCACTTGTAAAACAACGGAAACTCCTTCCTCCACGTACCCTCACTATGTTTTCCTTCATCGCGGATGACAGCGGTCATTTTAGATTTGGAGAGAGCGGACATACTATCAAATGCTTTAAGCATGTCGGGCACCATGGAATCACCCTCGAGTTTGCCGGCGTAGAAATATAGCTTGGTGTTGACCGCTTTCCCTTTCTTTTTAATAGCATCGAAGATCTTTGTACCCGTGATCCAATAAGATGCGGAGAAAAGTCCGGCGCCACCAAAGACCTTTGGATATTTTAATACAGCATAAAAAGAAATCAATCCTCCCATAGAACTCCCGGCGATAAAAGTATTATGCTGATCTTTCAACGTATGGTAACGCTTGTCGATGTAAGGCTTTAAGGTTTTAACTAAAAAATCGACATACTCATCACCCTCCCCTTTGCCGAAACGATCATTGTCGTACGGATTATACTCATTCAATCGTTTATTGCCACCGTGATCAACAGCCACTACAATGCAGGCTTTCTGTTTGGTAGAATCCAGAAATTCATCTACGCCCCATTCACCTGAATACGCGGTAGCATCATCAAAAACATTCTGCCCATCATGCATATAAAGAACAGGATATTTTTTAGAAGGATTTTTTTCATACCCCTTCGGTAAATATATCCAGACACGTCTTGTTCTTTTTAATTGTGGAATTAAAAAAGCCGTATCAATAATACGTACCTGTTTACTGGCTGTGCCTGGCCTGGGACCTGCCGGAAAACGATCTGACCATTCTTCTACCGCCAATGAAACAACTGTATCAGCTGGTACCTTTAAATTCCGGTTCTCACGACGTGTGCCATCCTTTTTACATTCAGCTTTATCCCAACTTCCTCTTGTCAGTTTATATTCATAACTACCTTCTGTCAATGAAAGATCAATATAATACTGACCCTGTTCACTTTTTTTAAGTTTATATTTTTCATCGGCAGGGTTCCATCCGTTAAATGAACCGGCCAGGTATATATCACTATTAGCCGGGTGATACACTGGCAATGTATTTATCTCCATTCGTATAGAGGACTGTGCTGCGATAGCAGGTACAATTGAATAAATTAGTATGACAAGGATCAGTCGCCGCATTATCTGTTACTTCATTCTCAGCTGATGACTATGCTTTTATTTTTGCTGCAGGACTCACGCCTTTCATCAATGATTTGATTTGCTCATGCAGTTTTGCACTTACCGGCCAAACCGGCAGGCGGAATGTATTCTGACAAAGACCCATTTCAGATAAATAAGCTTTGACGCCACTCGGACTGCCTTCGGCAAATAAAGAGTTGATGATATCGGAGTAACGATGATGAATAATTCTTGCTTCTTCATATTTACCATCCAGCGCAAGTCTTACCATTTCTGAATATTCTGCCGGATAAGCATTAGCTATTACAGAAACCAAACCATCAGCCCCGCAAGCGATCATTGGCAAGGTAATACCATCATCACCGCTAATGACCATGAAGTCGGCTGGTTTATATTTTATGATATAATTGATCTGATCAAAATTGCCACAGGCTTCTTTAGTCGCAAATATATTCTTGCATTCACGGGCGATACGAACAGTGGTTTCTGCAGATACATTCTGTCCGGTACGTGACGGCACGTTATACATCATGATCGGCAAAGGCGTCGCAGCGTCTAATGCTTTGTAGTGTTGAAATAATCCTTCCTGGCTTGGTTTATTATAATAAGGAGACACAGAAAGAATAGCCTCATATCCGGTAAGATCAAACGTTTTGAATCCTTCGATCACTTCTTTCGTATCATTTCCACCAATACCCGCTACTACCGGTACGCGACCAGCTACAGTTTTGGCAACAAAAGAAAACACATCCTGTTTTTCTTTGCCATGAATAGTAGCGCTTTCACCGGTAGTGCCCAATACAACAAGATATTCCACCTTACCCTTTATCCAGAAATCGATTAATTTTTTATAACTATCCCAATCGATTGTTCCATCTGCCTGGAATGGGGTTACAATAGCGATACCTGTACCGGTGAATTTGTCTCTAAGTGACATTTTTTTATTGTTGTTTTTATAATTTAAAGCTATGAGAATATAGAATAATAACAAGGAAAAAATATTGAACATACAGTAAAGAATATTGAATGATGAAGTGAGCGTACTTCATTATTCAATATTCCTTGTTCCGTGCCTGCCTACCGGACAGGCAGGTTCGATATTCTTCTCTTTGTGTGTGAGTTTGATAAGGCTGCTAGACTTCTTCCC
>JBDTPD010000283.1:0-5908 GCA_039932855.1 Chitinophagaceae bacterium
CAGGTGGGCCAGTTTGTCAACCATGGCGTCGTTTACTTCCATGATGCAAATATAGTCAGTTGGCAGTTCTCAGTTGGCAGTGGGCAGTTCTCAGTCGGCAGTCTAGCAGTCGGCAGTCGGTGTCTGATTTTGGATAGACTTTATTTCTCCTAGTCAATAAAAAATTGCCTAGCTAAATGGATGTGACTGCCGACGGATGGACTGCCGACTGATAGACTGTCGACTGCCTGCTGAAGACTATATTTGCAAAATGGCAAAACACAAGGAAATAGTAATGAGTGGGATACGCCCCACAGGTTATTTACATCTGGGTAATTACTTCGGTGCCTTGCGCAATTATGTGAGGATGCAGGAAGAATATGAATGTTTTTTTATGGTGGCCGATCTGCATTCGCTGACGACCCATCCTGATACCAAAGAATTAAAACAGAATGTTCACCGGGTGCTGGCGGAAAATATAGCCAGTGGACTTAATCCCGACAAAGTCGCTTTATACTGTCAGAGTCATATTCGTGAGACATCAGAATTGTACCTGTACCTGAATATGCTCGCCTATAAGGGTGAGTTGGAAAAGACGGTTACGTTTAAAGATAAAGTACGTGCGCACCCGGATAATGTAAATGCAGGGTTATTGACATATCCTGTATTGCAGGCAGCGGATATCATGCTTCATAGGGCTAAACTGGTACCGGTAGGAAAGGACCAGGAACAACATCTTGAAATGGCCCGCAATTATGCCAATCGTTTTAATCATCGGTATGGTGATGTATTTCCTGAACCAATAGCTTTCAACTATGGAAGCCAGTTGGTAAAAGTGCCAAGTCTTGACGGTACCGGAAAAATGAGCAAGAGTATAAACCAAATGGCTACCTTATACCTGGCTGATGATGATGAAACGATCCGTAAAAAAGTACGCAAAGCAAAATCAGATAGCGGACCTGCTTCCCCTAATACCGAAAAGCCCGACTATATTGAAAATCTTTTCCTGCTGATGAAACTGGTTAGTAGTGAAGAGGTGATTAAGAAGTTTGAAAACGACTATAATAATGCTACGATTCAATATGGTAAAATGAAAGATCAGCTGGCAACAGATATGATCAATTTTATTTCACCGATCAGGCAAAAGGTAAATGCTATTCTCGAAGATGAAAAATACCTCAAAGAGGTGATGGAGAAAGGTGCTGCAAAAGCCCGCAAGAGTGCTGAAGCCACAATGGAACTGGTACGTGGATCAATGGGGTTCAAATATTTTTAGCCTTGTGCGCCTGAAGGATAAGTATGAAAAATTATCTTTTAGGAGAATTAGTTAAAAGATTTTATATATTCAATTTTTAAACGAAAAATTCCGGGACAAGGATATTATGGCAAAGGCAAAAAAACCAAAGCACATAGCGATTGCAGGTAATATCGGAGCAGGGAAAACAACCCTTACCGAAATGCTAAGCAAACATTATAAATGGATCCCGAATTTTGAAGATGTAGATCATAATCCTTACCTCATGGATTTTTATGAGGATATGCCACGCTGGAGTTTTAATCTGCAGATCTATTTTTTAAATAGTCGTTTACAACAACTGGTCGAGATACAAAAAGGAAGCGAGACTGTTATACAGGATCGTACTATCTATGAAGATGCAAACATCTTTGCACCCAATCTTCATGAAATGGGATTAATGAGTAAACGCGATTTTGATAATTACTTTCATTTCTTCCAGACATTAAAAACATTGGTACAACCTCCCGATCTTCTTATTTATCTGAATGCGTCTGTGCCTACACTAGTCGGACAAATTCAAAAAAGAGGAAGAGAGTATGAAGAAAATATTCGTCTCGACTATCTCAAACGTCTCAATGAATATTATAATAAATGGATCGATTCTTATAAAGAAGGTCAATTGCTGATCGTAGATGTAGACAAAAATAAGTTTGCCGAGAAAGATGAGGACTTTGGTGAAATTATTAGTAAGGTTGATAGTCAGCTGTATGGTCTATTCTAAATAAAGTCAAAATTAAAAAGTCAAAAATCAAAAGAGCTTACTATGTAAGCTCTTTTGATTTTTGACTTTTTAATTTTGACTTTCAATAACTCGCATACCCTTCATACTCCTTCAACATCTTTTCAATCCTATTCAGCCATTCTGCCTGTTTATCTTTTTTAATGCTATGATCAGTTTCTTTATCATAGGCATTTTGTGTTTCTTCTTTTTCATTGACCACGTCGTCATATATCTTCTGGAGATCAGTTTTGTAGGTGGACTTATTAAATTTATAAGTCGCCATTTTCATATTCAGTTTGCGGGCAAATATTTCGGCGATATCGAAGTGTCCCTGTTCATGTTGTAAAATGTATTCGTTTTTATGTAACCCCCAGGACCTGGTTTTTGAAAAACTACAGGTGATGGTATATGTAAGACCTTTTGGGCTAAACGTATAATCGATACCCAAAAAGGTAGCAGTAGAGGCAGCGGCGCCGGTAGAAGGATCGGCCTTGCCTTTGTAATCGGTCCAGGTGAGTCGCTGTCCGGCTGTCCAAAAGACCAGTTCTTCACCCTTGTCCTGTGATAAACAAAAAAGTGGCCATAAAGCCAGGGAAATAAATAAGATTTTGCGCATGGTCTACTTTAACGTGAAAATCTATAATTAAAGTTTAAGGAAATACTAAAATGGGAAAAAAGCTATTAGTTTTTAGCTATTAGCTGTTAGTTCTGTGCGTATTTGCTAACAGCTGATAGCTTTCCTTCATAAAAAAACTCCCCCGCTAAAGCGGAGGAGTCGTCGGCATGCAATCGTTAGTCGCCTCTAGTGTTTCGGCGCTGCCGCCAAAACTTCATCAGTAACACCGTCCTTATATTTTTCAAAATTCTTGATAAACAAATTTGCCAGGAAGGCTGCCTTTTCATCATACGCGGCTTTATCTTCCCATGTATTGCGTGGGTTGAGAATGGACGACGGCACTTCAGGACAAGCAGTAGGAACTGCTACGCCAAACACAGGGCATGTTTCAAAATTTGCCTGTTCCAGTCGTCCTTTCAATGCCGCAGTGATCATGGCTCTTGTATATTTCAATTTCATACGACTACCGGTTCCATAAGGTCCACCGGTCCAGCCGGTATTTACCAACCATACATTCACCTGGTTCTTTTGCATTTTTTCTCCCAGCATCTGTGCATACTTACCGGGATGAAGTGGTAAGAATGGTGCACCAAAGCAGGCGCTGAAGGTAGGTTTAGGTTCAGTAACACCTGCTTCTGTGCCAGCCACCTTTGCCGTATAGCCAGAGATGAATTGATACATCGCCTGTCCGGGTGTTAATTTAGAAATAGGAGGCAATACACCGTAAGCATCGCAGGTCAGAACGAAAATATTTTTTGGCAGACAACCTATTGATGGTTCAATAGCATTGCTGATAAAATCAAGCGGATAAGAAACCCTTGTATTCTCCGTTACCGACGCATCATCAAAGTTGATAGTGTTGGTGCCGGGGAAGAATGTTGTATTCTCTACCAATGCACCTGGTCTGATAGCACGGAATATTTCTGGTTCTTTTTCTTCTGTGAGGTTAATTGTTTTTGCATAACAACCACCTTCGAAATTGAAGATGTTATCTGCTGTCCATGCATGTTCATCGTCACCGATAAGTTTGCGATCAGGATCAGCACTCAATGTTGTTTTACCTGTACCACTTAATCCAAAGAAAATCGCGGTATCACCTTCATCACCCATATTGGCACTGCAATGCATGCTCAATACATTTCTTTCATGTGGTAATATGTAATTCAGAATGGTGAAGATCCCTTTCTTTATTTCTCCTGTATAGCCACTACCAGCGATCAGGATCATTTTATGTTTGAAGGAAACAACGGCACAGTTGTGCTGACGAATACCACACTCAACCGGATCTAATAATAAAGTAGGTGCAGAAAGGATATGCCAGCCCGGAGTAAACTTATCAAGTTCTTCTTCGGTCGGACGAAGGAACATGTTATAAGCAAACAGGTTGTTAGCCGGCTTTTCATTTACCACGCGAATATTCATACGATAACGTGGATCAGCACAGGCATAGCAATCACGTACCCATAGTTCAGGTAGCTTATCGAAGTGTTCCAATATTTTTTTATGAATAATATCGAAGTGAGCAGGATCAAGAGGAATATTAAAATCATTCCAATGAACTGAACCGGCAGTGAACTCATCTTTCACGATGAACTTATCTTTTGGGGAACGACCAGTGAATTCACCGGTGTTGATGACAAGGGCGCCGGTATCATTTAATACGCCTTCTTTTAATCTTAATGTATCCTGCACCAATTCATCAGGAGATAACTGGTAGCGAACCTTATCAATATTTTCTATCCCAAGCCGCAGAAGATTGGCGGGCGGGTGGTTTATTACAGACAAAGACATATGTACTCTCAGTTTAGAGAACAAAGTAAGTCACAAAATCTCTGAAATACAAACAGTCGTTAGCGCCATGAATTTAAGTAGAATGGCTTTTTTGAGCCATTTATTAGAATATTTCTAAAATTGGCCTTTTATTTTATTAGAAATCAAATAACTAGCTAAACGCATTCAAAAAAAATCATTTTAAATAAATTGTCTGTTTTTTATCATTTAACAAGCAGTTGTAACAGTCTCGTTATCTTAGCGACCCAAATCACAACATGAAAAATTTACCTCTTAACCCTCAGCTTTTTGTAAAGAACAGGGAACGTTTTGTAGCCAGGATGGCTAAAAATTCTATTGCCATATTTGTCAGCAATGATGAGACGCCGAGTAACGCTGACGCACTGTACCGGTTTGCCCAGAATAGTGACCTGTATTGGCTTTGCGGCATCAGCCAGCCAGATAGTATGGTCATTCTTTTCCCGGATAACCCCGATCCAAAATACCGGGAGGTACTGGTGCTGATAAGACCTAATGAATTGAAAGAAAAGTGGGACGGAAAGAGATTGAGGTCACAGGAAGCGCGGGATATGAGTGGCATGAAAACAATAGTGTGGCTGGATACACTCGAAGGCATGCTGCAACCATGGATCCATCTTGCCGATACTATTTATCTCGATAGTAATGAAAATGATCGTAAAGCAAGCCTGGTTCGTACACGCGATTATCGTTTCATTGATGAAATGAAAGCGAGGTATCCATTGCATCAATATGAAAGGGCAGCAAAAATATTAAGAGATATGCGTGGTATTAAAACTGCGCTGGAAATTGAAGTGATACAACAGGCGATAGATATTACTGATAATACATTCAGGCGCTTATTGAAATTCATTAAGCCAGGTGTAATGGAATATGAAATACAAGCAGAGATCATTCATTCTTTTATTAACCAACGCGCTACCGGAGAGGCGTATGGTAGTATTATTGCCAGTGGCGACAGTGCAAGAACGCTTCACTATATGTCCAACAACCAGGAATGTAAAGATGGTGAAGTGATATTGATGGATTTTGGCGCCTCTTATGGTGGATACAATGCCGATCTTACGCGTAGTGTTCCTGTCAATGGAAAATTTACAAGGAGACAAAAGACAGTTTACAACGCTTGCCTGCATTTGCATGATTATGCAAAAAGTTTATTGAAGCCGGGTATATCTATTGTCGATTATACAGATAAAGTAGGAGAGGAAGCCACTCAGCAATTTCTAAAAATTGGTCTGCTGAAGAAAACAGATGTGAAGAATGAGGATAAAGAAAACAGGGCCTATCGTAAATATTTGTATCACGGTATTTCGCATCATTTAGGTATTGATGTGCATGACCTTGGTTCAAGAACAGAACCGATAAAAGCAGGAATGGTACTGACAGTGGAGCCCGGTATTTATATTGAAGAAGAACAAATGGGCATTCGTATCGAGAACAATATATGGATCACTAAGAATGGAAATAAAGATCTGATGGCAAATAT
>JBDTPD010000284.1:0-5897 GCA_039932855.1 Chitinophagaceae bacterium
CCGTTTTCTTGCGTTACGTTTCTTTACCGTGTATGGTCCGGGGCAACGTCCCGATCTGGCAATCCATAAATTTACCAAAGCTATTCTCAAAGGAAAACCGATGCCGGTATATGGCGATGGCAGTACCAGTCGTGATTATACTTTTGTAAAGGATACGGTACAAGGTATCATTGGTGCTATCAATTACGATAAAACTGATTTTGAAGTAGTCAACTTAGGTAATAGTGATACGGTATCATTGAAAGAATTGATTGCAGCGATTGAAGAAACAGTAGGAAAGAAAGCGATCATTGAGCAACATCCTGATCAACCAGGTGATGTACCAAGAACCTTTGCAGATATCGCCAAAGCAAAGAAATTATTCGGTTACGATCCTCATACAAAGATCAAACCCGGTCTTGCTGAATTTTATAAATGGTTCCAGGAGAATAGTGAATTGCTGATGAAGTAATCACACTGTGATATCAGTAACCTGTTGTATTTCTTTTTTTGCCTGGTACACGCGACGTACGTTGTAGGTTTTCTTATTCTGCGATTCAAAATAAGTACGTACGTTGATGTCTGCAATGATACCGATGGTGATAAATTGAATACCGCCTAGTAATAAGATTAATCCAAGGATCAGGATCGGTCTTCCCCAGATATTTTCTCCCATTATTTTTAATACCAGCAGGTAAATATTTACCAGCATTCCTAAACCAAGGCTGATAAAACCAATGGTACCGAATAAGTGCATCGGTTTTTGTAAATATTTTCTGAAGAAAACCATCAGGATAAGATCAGACATCACTTTGAATGTGCGATTGATACCATATTTACTTTTTCCAAATTGGCGTGCGTGATGTTTTACATCAACCTGTGTGATACGCGCCCCTTGTAACTTGGCAAGTACGGGTATAAAACGATGAAGCTCGCCATACAATCCAAGTTCTTCCGCAATCTCACGCTTGAATAATTTTAAGGTGCATCCATAATCTTTAAAATGCACGCCTGTCATCTTACGTATAAGCGCATTGGCAATGCGACTTGGTATTTTGCGAAGAATAAAACCATCTTTCCGGTTCTTTCTGTTGCCAGCTACCACATCCCAATCTTCTCTTTTTAATAAATCGAGCATGGCAGGAATATCGGTCGGATCATTTTGCAGATCACCATCTAAAAGAGCAACATATTTACCACGTGAATAATCGATACCGGCTGTCATAGCGGTACTCTGACCATAATTTTTGCGAAGCTCTACCAGCATGGTACGCTCATCTGCATTTTCGAGTATCTGCAAACGTGTTTTATCAGTCGATCCATCATCAACAAGGATCACTTCATAGTCAATACCCTCCAATGCCGCACGAACGGTTTGTAACAGAGGTTGAATATTCTCCTCTTCATTCATCACAGTAATAACAACGGATAATTCCTTCATGAAAAACGAGTTGAGGGCAAAGGTACGGCTAAAAAATGTGGAGATTCTGAAGCTGGGAACGTACGACGTAATTTTCAAAAAAAGTGTGTTGAAATAAGTCAAAAATGAAAAGTAAAAATTCAAAAAAACAGGCTGTTTTTTTGAATTTTTACTTTTCATTTTTGACTTATTTACCGATGGTTTTTTAAAGCGGAAAGCTCTATTTTGACAGGCGAAACCTAAACCAATACAGCATGAAAAAATCAATTCTACTCATTGCTTTATACTTTATCATCGGTGTGCCATTAATGGCCAGGAAAGGCGAGGATTCACTGGCCCTGATGATTAAAGAAATAGCTAATTATACCAAACTGCGTGACTCGGTGACAAGCGCTATGAGCTATAAGACCGGCGTCATTCGATTGCCATCGGGAATTGTTCAACTGAACGTTCCCAAAGGATTCAAATACCTCGGGCTTGAACAAAGCAGGTACGTGGTAGAAAAATTATGGAGAAATCTACCGCAGCCTGATCTGCAGGGAATGATCTTTCCGGAAAAAGGCGATCCGTTTGACGATAGTTCTTATGCATACATCATCACCTATAACCAGGTTGGATTTATTAAGGATGGTGATGCGAAAGATATCAACTATGATGAGTTGATGAAGAATATGCAAAAAGAAGATATAGAGGAAAATGCAAAAAGAAAGGCGATGGGATCAGCCGGCATTTATACAGAAGGCTGGGCCGCGAAGCCTTATTATGATGATCAGAAAAAGGTATTGCACTGGGCGCTTGATCTTAAGCTGGAAGATCAGGAAGAACATACACTTAATTATAAGATCATTTCATTGGGTCGTAAAGGCATGCTGACCATGAATGCTATTTCTACTACCGATCAATTAGGAATGGTAAAAGCCGATGTAGATAAAGTGATAAATATGGCTGACTTTACAGACGGCAATAAATACAAAGACTATGATTCAAATGTAGATCAGGTAGCCGCGTGGACAGTAGGAGGGTTGGTGGCCGGTAAAATATTGGCGAAGACCGTGGCTGGTAAAGGCATTTTTGCTTTTCTGAAATATATTATCATGGCTATTGTGGCAGCTGTTGCCGGTGCGTGGAGATGGATTACGGGACGGAGGAAGAAGGAAGATGCGTATCAGCCGGTATCTAATATAGAATAGGAATTATGAATTAAGAGTTATGAATTATGAATGTGGGTATTCAATTCATAATTCATAACTCTTAATTCATAATTATACTATACCCGCTAATTCAAGACTCATCTTCTTCAGTTTCCTGATCTCCGCATCTTCAATTACTGCATCGGCAGCAAGAATGAGTGAGGTGTTATGTTCTTTCCACCAGGTGTTCTTTACTAATTCGCTGAAGGAGACGACACCGACAAGATATTTGCGTTCTTCCTGTGCGTGCCATTCTTCGATCCATTCAAATTTTTCGTGTGGGATATGTTCGAGGCTGCTAAAGCTGACATAGACCCGTAAGAAAATATCGTGCGTCAGTTCGTGCGGTTTATGATGATACAATTTCTTGTACTCATATTTATACTGATAACGCAAAGCAGAGATATCACTTAGTACGGCTGAGGCGGTAGGGAAACTGCCGGCTCCTTTTCCATAAAAGAATTGTTTATCTGCAAAGCCGCTTTCGATCACCACGCCATTGTATTCATTTTTTACAAAGGATAAATGATCATCGTGGCGGATAAATTGTGGCAATACAAAGGCAACAACTTTTCCGTTGTGCAATTTTTGTGCTTGCGCTACCAGTTTTATCTGTTGATTTTTTGCTTTCGCTACTTCTGCATCGCCACCCTGTACATTTTGAATACCGTTGAATAAGATGTTACCAGGTGATTCAAGAATGCCATAAGCGTGTGTCAGCAGGAAGGTCCATTTATTAACCGCATCATATCCTTCCACATCGAGTTTTGGATTGCTTTCAGCAAATCCGAGTTGCTGAGCCAGTAATAATGCTTCTTTAAAACCTAATCCTTCTTCAAACATTTTTGTAAGAATAAAATTGGTTGATCCATTCACGATGGCCTTGATAGAATGAAGCAGATCATTGTCGTAATATTCTTCCAGGTTGCGGACAACCGGAATAGAGGCGCAGGCTGCCGCTTCATATAATAAAGATCTTTCTGTTTGTTTTTGCAGGGTAAGTAACTCAGGTAAATGCTCAGCGATCATTTTTTTACTGGCGCTTACTACATCTTTGCCATTCTTTAAAGCGATAGAAACGATCTGAAAGGCTGCATCTGCATCGTCAATCACTTCAACGATCACATTGATCTCCGGATCATTTAATAATACATCGCGGTCAGTGGTGAAAAGCGAATCCGGGGCATCTCTTTTTTTGCCCGGATGTTTGATACATACTTTTTTAAGTTTCGCATTCAGCGAAGGAGTCTGCTGTAATACTTTATATAATCCTTCTCCTACTACGCCAAATCCAAAGAGACCAATTGTTAATTGCTTGTGTGCTGTTTCCATTGTCGTTTTTGTTACATCAGTGATGACCTTAGCGGTTTAAAGGTTTAAAAGTTTAAGGGTTGTAATAACATAAACCTTTTGACTCAAAAAGAATGGTTCATCTGCGGAAACCTTTAAACCCTTAAACCATTAAACGTCTTTACTGATTGACTACTTTTAAATGATGATGAAATGATTTGTCTTCTATAAATTTTCTCAACACAGGTTCGATCTTTTCATACTCAAGCAGGAAGCCATCATGGCCGAAATCGCTCGCAATGGCCAGCAATGATGCTCCGGGTATAGTTTGTTGTAAATATTCTTGTTCAGCTATCGGGTATAATACATCAGACCTGATCCCGATGACTAATGTTTTTGCCTTTATTTTTTTTAATGCCTTTTCAACGCTGCCACGACCGATAGATACATCATGGCTATCCATCGATTGACTCAAACGGTAGTAGCAAAGAGCATTGAAACGATTTACCAGTTTCAATCCCTGATAACGCTGATAATTATCAGCAGCGAATAATGATTCAGGGCTCAGTGGTACAAAAGATTTATCTCTTGGTTGGGTGAGATCATATCCATTGTAGTGACGATAAGATAATAAAGCAATAGAACGCGCTGCTGCCAATCCTTTTGCTCCTGCATCTGGTCTGCGATCCTGCCAGGTGCTATCTGCTTCAATGGCTAAACGTTGCGATGCATTGAAAGCAATCGCCCATGGTGATAAGGCAGCATTGGTAGCGATGGGTACAATATGTTCAAACAACTCTGGTTCTTCAATCGCCCATTCCAGTAATTGCATACCACCGGTACTACCGCCTAGACCCACTAATATTTTTTTAAGACCCAAATGATCTTTCAAATGCTGATAAGCTTTTACCATATCATGAATGGTAAAGACGGGAAAATCCTGGTAATAGGGTTGTTGTGTTTCAGGATTAATGCTCAATGGTGAAATACTTCCATAAGGACTTCCCGGTTTATTGACGCAAATGATAAAATGCTTTTGCGGATCAAACAATTTTCCTTCTCCGACAAGACCGGGCCACCATTCCTGCGGACTGCTATTGGCCGTGAATCCATGAAAGATCCAAACCACATTATCCTTTGCTGCATTCAATTTTCCCAGCGTGGTATACGCTAAATGATATTGCGGCAAAGTGATTCCACTTGCAAGTTTAAAAGGGTGATGATAGTTGAATACCTGGGTCGACATGTTCTTTATATAGTTTTACTTCTATCGTAGTCGTGAGTCGTGAATCGATGAGTCGTGAGTAGTTAATTACAAATTAAAGAACCACTCACGACTTCCGACTCACGATTTAAGAAACTAATTCTTTCGAAAACACTTTCTCAAACGCTTGTTCAAAATCAGCTTTGATATCCTCGATATGTTCGATACCGGCACTGATACGTACAAGATTTGGCAATACACCAGCTGCCTGACGCTCTTCATCGCTTAATTGTTGATGCGTAGTAGAAGCAGGATGGATCGCTAATGATTTAGCATCGCCAACATTCGCAAGGTGACTGATCAGTTTGAGTGAGTCAATGAATTTGCTGCCATTCTCTTTTCCACCTTTGATACCAAATTGCAAAGTGCCACCGAATCCATTCAGATATTTTTTTGCCAATGCATTGTATGGACTGCTTTTTAATCCGGGATACCAAACAAACTCAACCTGCGGATGTGTTTCCAGCCATTGTGCCAATGCTAATGCATTTTCATTATGACGGTCTACGCGAAGTGATAATGTTTCTATTCCCTGTAATAGTAAGAATGAATTGAATGGACTAAGTGAAGGACCGAAATCACGAAGACCTTCTACTCTAGCACGGATAGCGAAAGCAATGTTTGGTAAACCCAACGGATTTCCTTCACCAAATACATCCCAGAATTTTAATCCATGATATCCTTCAGAGGGTTCAGTGAATTGCGGGAATTTTCCTTTGCCCCAGTTATAATTACCACCATCTATAATTACACC
>JBDTPD010000285.1:0-5896 GCA_039932855.1 Chitinophagaceae bacterium
CCGGAAGGTGTTCTACGCAGTTTATTAATTGATGGAGTGTTGGCCGGCCTAAGCGGAGTTCTGGTTTTCATCCCTCAAATCGCTTTGCTTTTTGCCTTTATTTCTATTTTAGAAGACACCGGTTATATGTCTCGGGTTACTTTTATGATGGATAAGATCATGCGTAAAGTAGGTCTGAACGGTAAATCTGTGGTTCCTTTAATCGGCGGACTGGCTTGCGCCGTTCCATCAATAATGAGTGCCCGGAATATTGAGAACTGGAAAGACCGTATGATTACCATTATGGTAACTCCGCTGGTAAGTTGTTCTGCCCGACTGCCCATTTATACTTTACTTATTTCGCTGGTTGTATGGTGTTGAATGCGCTTTGCTCTTATCCGGATGAATTCAAAGTTGGTGTTGATATGTTTGGAGTAGCAAACTGGTTGCGTACGCTTCGCAGCATTCCTCCTTACTGGGAATCTTTCCGCAAGGCACTGTATGATGAATTAGGCGATCCGAATACGGCTGATAGTGTGCATTTGAAACAAGCATCTCCTTTGTATAATTATACTAAAATAACAAAGCCGCTGATCGTGTTCCAGGGTGCTAATGATGTACGTGTATTACCGGTAGAAAGTGATGAGATCGTTGCAGGTGTAAAGAAAAATGGTGTGCCGGTAGAATATGTTGTCTTTCCTGACGAAGGACATGGGTTTGTGAAAAAAGAAAATCAGGTAACTACTTCAAAGAGGACGTTAGCGTTTTTGGAAAAGTATTTAACTACTGGTAAGGTAGAGAAGAAATAAAATTGATTAGATTTCACGCAAAGAAGAAACGCAAAGAGTACATTGTATTCTTTGCGTTTCTTCTTTGCGCCTTTGCGTGAAATCTCTTATTGATACTGAATGTAAATCGGCTGCGGCTTCAATGCAAGCACATCTTCCGGAGTCATCAGCTTATTATTGTTCTTGATATCGTTCTTGTAGAATAATTTGAAACCTGTGTATTGAACAGGTTCCCTGTAAATGTATTGGGTATAAGAACTTCTCTTCAACGTTGGGCCACCCCATCCGTCCATATCCATTACGTATTGTACTTCCGGTCTTAATTTGATCTGCTTATAGTTGGTCACCATGTTCTTTGTAAAACGATGGATGATCAGGATCTTGGGAGGAAGAGCGCTATCCTTTACCAGTTTGGTCAGGTAATCTGCTGCATAGTTAATATCAGCGGCATCAAACGAACCGATGACTTTACCGGGAGCTTGTCCACCTTTCATAGAAAATTCAGGATCGATACCAAGATGCACGTTAGGCATCGCAAGGTATTTTTCCAATGCAGGAATTTCTTGCTGCAGTGTGCTATGACCGACCTGTATATCGAGGAATACGATGGCATTGATCTTTGCCGCCATTCCTAAGATAGAATCGATTTGTTTGAAAGGCATTCTTGCACGGTAAGTGTTTCCTTTACCCGGACTTCCCTGAGCAGTAACGGCTATATAGTGAAGAGCAGGTATAACTTCAATAGTAGAATCAGCTTTTTGCCATTTGGCTACTTCGCCTTTCAGCTTTTCCAGCATTTGTGGAGGTGGAATTTCTCCAAGTATTCCCATGTTTTTGGAATACAGGTTACCATAAAAGGAGACGATTCTTTTAAAAGGAAGAATAGAACCCGGCAATGGATAATCTGTTTTTACCGGCCATTTCCCGGACGTATCGCCATTAATAATATGTAACGTGAGTTTGTCATAGAGCGCGTTCATAGCTGAATCGCTCAATGGCTTCTTTTCAACCGGGATAGAGTCTTTAGCAGCAGCTACAGGAGCCGCTTTTCCTGAGTCGTTACAAGCCAGGAGAGCCAAAAAGGCCATGCCAGTGAAAAAAACAGATCCGGAAATAATACGTGTAATTAATGAGTTGGGGCGCCCGGTTACCGGGGTTATTATAGGTTGGTTCATAAGATAAAACGATAATGTTTCAGCAGGAAAGGGGTCAATTTGCCCTTCTTAACGCGAAGTTAGGGGAATTAGTATGTTGTGTGGGAAGATGTTGATGTAATAGATAGGTATATATTGATTTTGCGCAAGTCAAATCCGATAGCTATCGGATTAAAAATTAAAAAATCAAAATCACTTTCATTTCATTTTGTGTTGCATCAAACCAGCGATGGAACGTGCACGGGTTTTGGCGAGATCAGCGATCTTTCCCTGGTATAGTTCATCAATTGTTTCATTGAATAGTTGTAGCCAGCGTTCAAAATGTGCGGGTGTCAGCGGCTCCTGCCGGTTCAATGCATAATGAACTTCCATCGCATTCTTTTTATACACCGGGTTGTCGAGTAAGATCGTTTCCCAGAAATCGGTGATGATGGGAATGTGATGTTCCCAGTTGACATGCGCGATGTCAGTAAAAATATATCCGATGACGGGATCTGTTTTTACTTTTCCATAAAATTGGAGAAGTAAGTTTTCAATGTCTGATCTGGTTGAAATGTCCAATGCTGATTTCTTTGTAGCGAAGTTAGTAGATAAGTTTCTCGCAGCGAACGCGGCGGAGCGGCGAAGGGAGGAGGTTGTATTTCGCTGCGTCGCTGCTTCTTTGCGTTCGCTGCGAGAAACCAATAAAAAAACCCCGGCTGATTGCCGGGGCACACATAATCGTTCATCACTTATAACGTCGCCTTTTTCTTTTTCTCTTTCACACTATCCGAAGGCTGCGTATGTACATCATTCCTGAACACCACTGTATTGTCAAATACATCTACCAATACCGGGTGTGTCTTATCTATATCACCGGCCAGTATTCTTTTACTGAGCTGGTTCACGATTTCTTTCTGGATCAATCTCTTCAACGGTCTTGCACCAAACTGCGGATCAAATCCCTGGTCAGCTAAGTATTCGAGCGCATAGTCGCTGAACTGTAATTGAATACCGCTTTGCGAAACCAGCCTCTTCAATCCTTCCAGTTGTATTTTTACAATTCCCATGATCTCTTTCTTCATCAATGGTCTGAACATGATGATCTCATCTACACGATTCAAAAATTCCGGACGGATCGTTTGACGTAACAGGTTCATCACTTCCACCTTTGCTTTATCAGTAACATCATCCACATTCTTTTCATTTACATTTTCAAACGCTACCTGAATAATCTCGCTACCGATATTGCTGGTCATGATGATAATGGTATTCTTAAAGTTTACCACACGACCCTTATTATCTGTCAACCGGCCATCATCCAATACCTGTAACAGAATGTTCCATACATCCGGATGCGCCTTTTCAATTTCATCCAGCAATACAACACTGTATGGTTTACGCCTGACAGCTTCGGTCAATTGTCCGCCTTCATCATATCCTACATATCCGGGAGGCGCTCCTACCAATCGGCTGACTGAATGTTTTTCCTGGTACTCACTCATGTCTATCCGCGTCATCATACTTTCATCATCAAACAGGTATTCTGCCAATGCTTTGGCCAACTCTGTTTTACCAACACCGGTTGTACCAAGGAAAATAAATGAGCCAATCGGTTTTTTAGGATCCTGCAATCCGGCACGGCTACGACGAACCGCATCGGCAACTGCAATAATTGCTTCATCCTGTCCTACTACCCGTTGATGCAAATGATCTTCGAGCAATAACAATTTTTCTTTTTCACCCTGCAACATCCTTGTTACAGGTATGCCTGTCATCTTTGCTACGCTTTCAGCAATATCTTCCGCATCTACTTCTTCTTTGAGCAAACGCTTTTCACCACTTTCCTGCAATTGCGTTGTTAACTGGCTGATCAATTCTTCCTGCTCTTTCACTTTTCCATAGCGGATCTCAGCTACTTTTCCATAATCACCTTCACGCTCTGCACGCTCTGCCAACTGTTTCAGGTTTTCTATTTCTGCTTTTGCATTCTGCACTTTATCTACGAGCTCTTTTTCCTGTTTCCATTTTGCTTTCAGCGTATCTCTTTCTACAGACAGGTTAGCGATCTCTGTATTCAATTCTTTCAACTTCGGCTCATCATTCTCACGTTTGATGGCTTCGCGCTCGATTTCCAATTGACGTATTTGTCTTTCCAGTGTATCAAGTTCTTCCGGCATCGAGTTCATTTCCAATCTTAACTTGGCTGCACTTTCATCGATCAGGTCAATGGCCTTATCGGGCAAAAAACGATCGGTAATATAACGGCTGGATAATTCAACCGCTGCGATGATCGCTTCATCTTTTATACGTACATGGTGGTGCGTTTCATAACGATCTTTCAAACCACGCAGGATAGAAATTGCATCTTCCATATTTGGCTCGTCGATCATTACTTTTTGAAAGCGCCTTTCCAATGCTTTATCTTTTTCAAAAAATTTCTGATACTCATTCAACGTAGTCGCACCAACAGCCCTGAGTTCACCACGGGCAAGGGCAGGCTTTAAAATATTAGCCGCATCCATTGCGCCTTCACCGCCACCTGCACCGACAAGCGTATGTATTTCATCGATGAATAAAATGATCTCTCCGTCGCTGCCACTCACTTCTTTCACCACACCTTTCAATCTTTCTTCAAATTCACCTTTGTATTTAGCACCGGCAATAAGTAACCCCATATCCAATGCATAGATAACTTTCGATTTGAGATTTTCCGGTACATCACCATTTACAATACGATGAGCAATACCTTCGGCGATAGCTGTTTTACCAACACCCGGTTCACCAACAAGGATCGGGTTGTTCTTTGTTCTTCTTGAAAGAATATGTAAGGTTCTTCTTATTTCGTCATCGCGACCGATAACAGGATCAAGTTTACCTTGTCTTGCCATTTCATTCAGGTTCTTGGCATATTTATTCAGCGCATTGAATTCCTGTGTCTGCGTTTGTGAGGTAACAGTATCACCTTTTCTTAATTCATTAATAGCAGCGATCAATCCTTTTTCAGAAAGTCCTGCATTCTTTAATAATTTGGCGGCTGAATCATTGCCTTCAACAATAGCCAGCAACAAGTGCTCAGGCGTTACAAATTCATCTTTGAATTGTTTCAACGCTGCACCAGCTCTTAATACTACATTGTTGGCATCGCGGCTGATTTGCTGAGCTGGTTCACCGGTAGTGGCAGGAAGTTTGGATATTAATTCATCCAGTTTACTATCGACCAGGTTTACGGTTACGTTATTTTTCTTCAGCAGATAATCGACAGGAGATTCTTCCTGTTCGAGCAACGCCTTCAGGATGTGTTCCGTTTCAATGTTTGGATTCTTTGCATTAAACGCAATTTGCTGAGCCTGTTGGAATGCTTCAGCGGCTTTTATGGTAAAGTTTCCTAAGTTCATATATTAATGTTGCTCCGCTTAGCGGAGACTTTATTTTTAATGTCGTTAAATTTAATCCTTAGTTGTACGTTATTATTTTCAATACAAGTCTTATGATACAATCAAAAATCATTCTTTCTTTCTTTAGGACCTCTACGCGCGTAACAATGTCATACAAAACCGGGCAAACCTGCCTGAAATGCAGTCTGTTAGGGCTTTTCCTGTTATTCTTGCAGCCTGTTTTCGGGCAAACGGACTGGAGCGGCATGGACGCCGAACTGAAAGCCCGTCAAAAGCAATTGGGAAATGATTTTGTGATGATGATATGGAAGGCTGGCGATACCTTGATTTATAAAAAAGAAATGGGCCTGTTCAACAGCAAAACGCAGGCGCCTGTTGGCAATAGCAGCAAATGGCTGACGGCCGCATTAGTGATGGTGATGGTGGAAGAAGGAAAAGTGACACTGGATGATAAAATAAGTACCTATCTCCCAGAGTTTGCAAAGTATGGCAAGAATTATATCACGCTTCGTTTGTGCCTGGCACATATGACTGGTATTGATGATAAAAAATCTTTACAGCTTAAAAAATTTCCTTCACTGGAAGATGAAGTGAATTC
>JBDTPD010000286.1:0-5889 GCA_039932855.1 Chitinophagaceae bacterium
GTTGAAGGAAGTTCCTTCAACTTTTCAACCCTTCAACTATTTCAACAAAAATTATTTTCCTTTCATCTTATCTTTTCCAGGATCCATCGGAGGTGGTGGCGGTGGCATCATCTTCATCATTTCTCTTGGCTCCATGAAGGTCCAATGCTCTACAGCTTTACCATCTTTATATTTAATTGTTTCAACGCTGGTCATCTCATAAGGACCTGCCGGCATTCCCATCGTACCGTCTGTATTACCTGATTGACGTACCCACATCATAACATAGTCATTATCTGCCAATTGCTTTATGACCTCGCTTTTTGTATTAGTGCAATGTTGTTTCATCGTGGTGATCATTGATTTGAGACTATCACGTCCCATATCACCTTTTTCATTATGATCAACGAAGTCTGCAGCAACTACGCTGTCTATTCCACTTGCATCACCCGTTTCAAAAGACTTCATTACTACAGTGGCAGCAGCCAGATTTTTGTCTGCAACAGAATTATCTTTTGCGGTTGCATCCGATGCTGTTTTATCATTGTTACATGACAGGCAGCAACAAAGAGCTGCAATTGAAAAAAGAGAAAGTAATCGTTTCATATTATTTGATTTTTGGTTTAATAAGAGAGAAGCTGTTAGCTATTAGCCATCAGCTCCGCTATTCTGTATTTTATAAATGTTCTATACTTCAAAAATTGTATCAATCCCAGCAAAATTTTTTTTTAACTTCTTAGAGTAGCAAAGCTAATAGCTAACAGCTTTTCTCTAGTTCTTTACCGGTAAAAACGAATACTTCTTCGCAAACTCCATCATTTGTTCATAGAAGCTTTGCGGGTATTCCACTTTTACATCAGTGATCTTATCGCCATCCATAACGGGTACCAGCTTTGGCTGAATAAATCCACGATATGGTTTTACATTTAATTTTTTATAGCGCTCCAGTATTTCTTTGTGCAATACAGGATCAACTTTCACGCCATAATTTTCCACAAGGTCACGTCCGGCCTTGAAATCTCCTTCACTTTTGATGCGTTGTATTTCGCGCAGCAGTTGTCCGAATAACTCACGGAGTTTTTTATAATCATTGATACGAACATAAGTCTTATTATCTTTTTTAATAAACTCTACTACCTTGTCTGCCTTTCCTTTTTCATATACCCATCTTGCTACAGTCTGACGATTGCGCATGTGTGCTTCTTCCAGTTGTTCACCTGGCTTCAAACGGGTCAATTGCGTCATCAATCCATTCATCATATAGCTGTCATATTCTGCCATCCCTGTTTCCAGTGAAGGCATTACACCGATATCAACCAGTTTTTGATCCATTATATAATATAAGGCAACCAGATCAGCACGTGCTTCTTCTAATGCAGATGAATAATTCTTCAATGTCTTATCAGGAGTTGCCACACCCTGATTTATCTGACCGGAAGCATGCCCGATACATTCGTGCATGTCTGTATGAAGATCAGCAGCAAGATTGCCGTATTTTTTCATACGATCCTTTACCGTATCATTAATAGCAAACTCATCCAGCAAACCACTCTTGGAAGAAGCGACGTTGTATGAATAAATAATATTACTCAATGAAACTGATTTGGAACCATGATCCTTTCTTATCCAATCAGCATTGGGAAGATTGATCCCGATCGGTGTATTTGGCGCAGCATCACCACACTCAGAAATTACGGTGATAGCCTTGGCAGTGATACCTTTTACTTGTTTCTTTTTATGTTCCGGCATCAATGGTGAATTATCTTCAAACCATTGTGCCTGGTCAGCGATCGCTTTGATACGTTTGGTGGCTTCGAGATCTTTTATCGATACTATGCTTTCAAACGATCCTTTTTTACCAATAGGATCAAGATATACTTCAATAAATCCGTTGACTACATCAAGACGGCTGTTTACATCAGCCACCCAGGCAATACTATATTGATCGAAAGTGGCAAGGTCACCTGTTTTATAAAATTGTATGAGCAGATCAAGCGCTTTTTTCTGCTCAGCATTTTCTGCAACAGCAGATGCTTTTTCCAACCAGCCAACAATTTTTTCGATAGCTGCGGAATACATCCCTCCTACTTTCCATGCCTTTTCAATGATCTGACCATTTTCTTTTGTGGTCTTGCTGTTAAGTCCCCATGACGGTGCAGTCGCACTGGTATCGAATTTGCTATAAAATGCTTCTACTTCTTTTTGAGTAACACCCTCATAAAAGTTTACAGAAGAGTTTGCGATGTTGTCAATATTGGGACGAAGATCAACGAGCTTTGGTTCTACTTTCGGATCAAAGATGACAGGCTTGATACGATTTAAAAATGCGTTTACGCTCTCACCTGCTTCTTTTGGTAAACCAGCCGTATCACAATTTTTTATGACCGAAGAAAAATATTCGAATGAACACGCAGGAATAAATTTTTCATTCGCGTAATGGTGGTGGTTGCCATTACTGAACCATACGCGTCCGCAATACTCCTGGAATTTTTTCCAGTCATCAGTGCCTTTATCACCATTAAAGGTGCTGTAACCAGCTTCCAATGTTTTGCGAAGCATGATACCATATTTACTTTTTTGATCGTAAATGATATCCCGGCCGCAAAGAGCGGCTTCATATAAATAATAGGACAATTGTTTTTGTTGAAGACTCAATCCACTAAAGCCCGGTATCTGGTAGCGCAGTATTTGCAGATCGGCAAAGGATTCTGCTTCTACGGTGAAGTTGGGATCATAACTATCACCAGTAGTAGCGCTGTCTTTTACAGTAGTACCAGTTTGATTAGAAGAGTCTGTACTGTTGTTACACGAAATAAATAGAGTTGGCAAGAATAAAAAAGCTATCAGAAGCTTTACGTTAGCATTCATACTTATGTGATTTTGTGATTAGGAGGCTAAAAGTAGGGTATTCGGGGAAAAAGGCCAATTTCAGTAGTTATCTGAATTTTCGATTATGAATTCCGGCGAAATCCGCCTTCCTCAGGTTGAAAAACGGCACTCGAAAAGGTTAAATAACGGTATAAAGACTTGGTTAGTGTTACTAGCTTTAATTTCTGCCATATCCGGTTAAATCCATTATATCTCCAATTTTTATCTTACAAAAGATCATCCGCTAATCTTCAATTAACGATTTCAATTTTAAGATTCAAGCTTTTTAAGTAACGCTGAGTGCTGCAAAGCTATAACCAATTATAAATAAATTTTATGGCGGTTGATCCCAAAAAAATAATTATTATTCCTTCAGAAGATTTAAAAGATGATATATTAAAGCAAGATGTCGGGAAAATACATAGCGAGATTAATCAGCTTAATAATCAACGGTACACAATAACAACTGCGGCAATTTCTTTTTTGCTATTATAATGGGCTGGCTTGTTTTAAAATCGGCTCCTAAAGCGGATATTAAACCTCCTGTATCTATCATAACCAAAGTTGACTCAATCCTTAATCCAACCGCAAGAACATTCACGGTAATAAAAATTGATAGTAATACCACAATCAATTCAGATACTATTACTATTTCCAAATCAGATTCAACTATTGAAAAAAATGACACTGTCAGCAAACCGATAGTTAAAATAATAAAATCCCATACTAAGTCAATTACGACCTCTATTCAAATGCATGATAACAGCATTTTCATTGCCACTTGTCTGTTATTTATTATACTAGGATTTTTTTATCAATATAGTTTTATCATTGGTAAAACAGCTCAGGTACTAACTTCATATTTGATCACTCTCCAACTTTCATTTTGGGAGCATAATTTTAGTGTATTTACTCAAGCGATAGAACGTCCTTATTTAGGATATTCCAGAATTCAGACGCGAATTTTTATTTGTCTAGGTGTCATTACATTACTATATCCTCGAGTAATAGGACTTATTACGTCATTCTTTCCACTTGTAACAAAACAACACTATTTATGGATATGGGCATTGATTCATATAATCGTTGGCTCTTTATACATAATAATCGTTGGAATTATCACATATTCGAGAGGAAGATCAGTTTATGAAATTCAGAGAACCTGGAGAAAATTAAAAATACTATCTGAGCTAGGAAAAGAAATAAAAGCCAGAAAAGGTACAGGAATGAAAAAATTAAAATTTAAACCTTTAAGATGGTGGATAATATTTTGCAGATGGTGTAAAGGGCACATAATACGACTTGAAATACTCATAGTATTGGTTAATATTTTTATTAGATGGCTTAAAGCTTTTATACAACGTTTTAAATACTTGTAAGAACATCTAACAAATCCTTCCAATAAATACAAAAAGAATATCGCAAACAAAAAAGCCAGGGGGCCATCCCCCGGCTGGGTTGCTTTGGCAGCAACATGTTTAATCGGTCATACAAAAATATGACAACTTGTATTACCAGCAATAAATATTTATCATAGAAAAAAACATTTCTCAGCGTTGTTTTTCCCATTGAATTCTCAAAGAAAATTCATACTCATAAAAAAGGCCGATCTTAATGATCGGCCTTTATATCTTGATTTTCTTTATTGTTGTACTTTATCTACTGTCAAGGGACTGTCGACTGCCCACTGCAGACTGACTCACTGCTTCCTCGCCACTTCCGACCTGATCACATTCAATGCACCACCAGCTTTGAACCATTCAATCTGTGGTTCATTGTATGTATGATTCACTGTGATCGTATCTACTGTTCCATCTTTATGGTTCAGGTCAACTGTCAATGGTGTACCCGCAGTGAAATTTACCAGTCCATTGATATCGATGCTATCATCTTCCTGCACTTTATCATAATCAGCTTTATTATCAAAAGTCAATGCCAGCATTCCCTGTTTTTTCAGGTTGGTTTCATGAATACGGGCGAAACTTCTTACAATGATTGCACGAACACCAAGATGTCTTGGCTCCATCGCCGCATGTTCACGTGAAGAACCTTCTCCATAGTTTTCATCACCTACTACCACGCTTCCTACACCGGCTGCTTTATAAGCACGTGCAGTGGCTGGCACGGGACCATATTCTCCTGTCAATTGATTTTTTACTGTATCTGTTTGATCATTGAAAAAATTCAAGGCACCAATCAACATGTTGTTACTGATATTATCGAGGTGACCGCGGAACTTCAACCATGGACCCGCCATTGAGATATGGTCAGTGGTACATTTTCCTTTTGCTTTGATCAATAATTTCAACGCTTGCAAATCATATCCTTCCCATGGTGAAAAGGCTGCGAGTAATTGTAAACGTTTACTATCGGGGTCTACTACTACTTTCACACTGCTTCCATCTTCAGCAGGAGCCTGGAAACCGGCGTCTTCCACCGCAAAACCTTTCGGAGGTAATTCAAAACCAGAAGGCTCTTTTAATAATACCTCTTCGCCTTTTGCATTCTTTAATTTATCGGTTAATGGATTGAATGAAATAGTTCCCGCAATAGCCATGGCAGTAACGATTTCCGGACTTGCCACAAACGCATGCGTTGATGCTAATCCATCATTACGTTTTGCAAAGTTTCTATTGAATGAAGTAATGATCGTATTCTTTCTGTTTGGATCATCGATATGTCTTGCCCATTGACCAATACAAGGTCCGCAGGCATTTGCCAATACCACACCACCCACTTTCTCAAACGTATTGATGAATCCATCTCTTTCAATAGTAAATCTTACCAATTCACTTCCTGGTGTAATGGTAAATTCAGAATTAGCTTTTAATCCTTTTGCTACTGCATCTTCTACAATAGAAGCGGAGCGACTGATATCTTCATAAGAAGAATTGGTACAGCTACCGATCAATGCTACTTCTAATTTTTCCGGCCATCCGTTTTCTTTAACAGCAGTAGCCATTTTAGAAATTGGAGTCGCGAGATCCGGAGTAAATGGTCCGTTTACATATGGTTCCAATGTACTCAGATCAAGTTCGAGTA
>JBDTPD010000287.1:0-5865 GCA_039932855.1 Chitinophagaceae bacterium
TTATTAAAATAGATAGTGCTGTAATTACTACTGGCTTCAAGATGTATGATATCACTGATCTCGAAAAATAGCAAACCATCTAATGTGGGAATAGCAATTTTATTGAAAAGACCTTTGCCACGAAGATTCTGTTCAAGTGTATCAAGTTTCTTTTCTGTCTGAACAAATGGCTGATTAGTAATTTTTAAAATGGCCGATTTTAATTCTTCAATATCGATTGGTTTGAGCAGGTAATCAAACGCAGCATACTTAATCGCTTTGATCGCATACTGATCGTAAGCGGTGGTAAAAATGAGATGAAAATTCTTTTCAGTGAGCCGATGCAACATTTCAAAGCCATCCATCCTCGGCATTTCAATATCAAGAAATACGATCCCAGGCCGATGCTCCTGGATCAACATTATTCCTTCCGCCCCATTTTCTGCTTCGCCAACAACGGATACATCGGGACAATAATCCTGTAACTTTTGCCTGAGTGCAATACGTCCTTTTTGTTCGTCGTCAATGATAATAGCTGTCAGCATTATTGAATTTTTAGCAAGACCTGTACTCTTGTTCCTGCAGGTTGACCATTATCAACAAGATCAATGATCTGCACAGATGCCTTTTCTTCATTATTAAAAAGTTTTACCCTGTCATTACTCATATCTATTCCATAAGATATTTTCTCTTTTTGCAAGCTGGTATTCGATTGCTGCCTGCCTACCCCATTGTCTTCAATCACATATTTCAGAAAATCCTGTTGCCTGATCACCGATATGGAAAGCCGTCCGTTATTATCATTACGGTAACGCAGGCCATGTAAAATAGCATTTTCAACAAACGGTTGCACAATCAATGGTGGTACTTTATAATCATCCTGCAACAACCCATCTTCTGCCGTGACGGATGCAATGAATTTATTTTCATGGCGAAGTTGCTCCAGTTCTATGTACAACTTCAATGTGTCAAGATCCTTTGCCAGTGTGACGGTGTTTTGTTTGGAACTATCGAGTATGTTCCTGATCAATTTGGCAAATTTGTTCAGATAGACTGTCGCGTGATATTTATCATTGCTTTGTATCAGTGCGTCTATACTATTGATGCAATTAAATATAAAATGCGGGTTCATCTGGCTGCGAAGCGCTTTCATTTCCATTTCCGCCATTTGCCGGTTAAACAGCATTTTCTGTTTGGCATCCTTACGCACCGAGTTAATCCGCCATTTCACGATCCAATACAATGTAAGCAATAACAGCACTGCGATCAATAATCTGAACCAGGTTGTTTTCCAGAATGGTGGTGAAATGATGATGCTGAATGAAGTAACCGGGCCATTCCCATTTTCAGCCTTTACTTCAAACAAATATTTTCCTGGTTGCAAGTCGGTATAATTAGCAAAACGTTTGGTGCCACCGTTTACCCAATCTTTATCGATACCATGTAGCCGGTAATAATAATTAGTTTGTTGTTGTCTTGAAAAATTCAACGCTGCAAATTCAATCGTAAAGAAATTTTCTTTGTAAGAAAGACGAACCGGTTTGTTTTCAAATAACAACGAGTCAATAAATAAAGGTTTGTCAAACAGTTTGAATCCGGTGATCTCTATTCGTTGCCTGCTGTTATTATCATAATCTGTTTTGCCCGGATAAAAGCTGATCGCTTCCGTGCCAGTATAGGTGAGCCATTCTCCATCCTGCAGTGAATAAAATTTAGTGGAAGAAAAAGAAGAATTGATAATCCCCGATCCGGTATTGTATGGCACAATGCTCTTATCTGCAGGATTCAATTTATAAAGACCATAATCGGTGGTGAACCAGACAAACCCTTCCGTATCTTTTTTTATGGCATAAATAGTATTAGATGGCAATCCATCAGCTTCTGTTAAATGAGTAAATCTTTTTGTTTTTTTATTGAAAAAATTCAAGCCCCCATAGTTTGTTCCGATCATGATGATACTATCATTGAGTTCTTCTATACCCTGGCAGGTCCTGCCGGAAATGCTGGTTGCATCATTCTTATCCGGTAACCAGGTATTTGTATAGATCAACCTATCAGGATCAAATTGTTTCAGACCTGATTCAGTACTGATCCAGAATTGCTGTGACCGATCAATAAAAATATTCAGGACAAGAGGAAGATGCTTCAAAGAATCCGGCTGCATGCCTTTGAAAGGAATAAACTGTTGTTGAACGACGTCCCATTTAATAATTTTTCCGTTCTGTAAACCCAACCATATATTTCCCCAATTGTCTTTTTCCATGCAACGTATGGTAGATCCGCCTACTTCCGGTGGACTCAGGCTCCTGATATGTCCGGTGAGCAGATCATAGATCAGCAGGTAACCACGTTGACATCCGATCCATAATGTTTTATCATCTACCTGTAGAAAACTCCAGGTGTAATTGTATACATCAGATGGAGGCCCCGGATTAGGCCCCGGATCAAGTCCGGGGTTCAGTCCGGGGTAAATATTTTTTTTGAACGTAAAATGCTTATCATACACGGCTATTCCCCCACCCCATGTACCTATGAATATATCAGCATTGGTAGTTTGTATAAAACAATTGATCTCGCTTTTACTAATAGACAAAGGATTATTGTCTTCATGACGGGTGGTACGGAAGTATTGCCGATAAGGATTAAAAATACTGATACCTCTATCTGTCCCTACCCATATGTTTTGTTCACGATCCTGGAAAAGACTGAATATTTTATAATCGTACCGGATGCTTTCGCTGCTTTTATCCTGTGCAATAGTATAATCAAAAAGATCATTATCACGATCATAACGAAGCAATCCTCCATATTCAGTGCCTGCCCAGATGACAGCGTTGTCATCTTCCATCATACAATTGATCAGTAGTGTACCATCTGATTTTTTATTGCCTTCTTCCTTTTTTTTAATGGCTGATAAATAATAGCTGTGTATTTTCTTTGTTTTGTTATCGTAACGGAATAATACATCGCCCCAGGTACTGACCCATATATCCTGGTGACTATCGATCATGATATACCTTGTTAGACCATATGATAATTGTTCCAGCAACGGGTGATGATCCGGGTTGTCCTTATAAGAATACACCCTTTTATTATTCTTGTTAAGAAAAGATAACTGTGAGGCGCCACTCAACCAGGTATTTCCGGAAAGGCTATCGGTTGCTGAAAAAGAAGCGTAACGGGGATTTGCGTGCTGAAGTTTTATACAATAAAGAGTGTTTTTCTTTTTTACCTTATTATAAAGGTAGACTGCGTCCTCAGCAAGGAGCCATTGAGTACTGTCAATACCTTTGTAAACTTCAATATCCCTTGCATTTTCAGTGAATGATTCTTTATCCTTCACCGTGAAATGATTTTTATTCAGTTCCAGTTTTTCGATGCTCGTATTGTTTGATATCCACAGGAGATCATTTTTTTTATCGGCATACAGTTCCGCCCCGTACGTGAGACCTTCAAAAGAATTACTCAGCAACTCAGTATAGTTAACAAAACCGGCGCCATCATAGCGCTGCAATCCATTCGGCGTAGCTATCCAGATAAATCCTTTTCCATCCTGTGCAATTGACAAAACCTGGTTGTGTAAGAGACCCTCTGATTGACTGATATGGCGAAAGAAATAGTGAAGTGGTTGCTGCGCCTGCCCGGAGACGGCGATAAGAAGTAATATGGTGAAGCAGAGAGATTTTGAAATTGGGAGATTGGGAAATTGGGAAATTTTCTTCATGCTGAAATATCTTTTCTTATAAGCATATTCAATATAGTTGAAAGTTACGGGTATCAGGCAATTTCTCAATTTCCCTCCCGATAATTATCGGGACAAAATTTCAATTTCTCTATTATTTGTCAATAACAATTCTAAAAAACCCATCCGTCACTTCCACTGTCTTATTGCTACGTGTAGAGCTGGCAGTAAAGAAGAAATTCCCTTCAGCATATGTATCGGTGACCTTTGTAATCTGCATTTCTCCTTTGCGGCCGCCCCATATTCCGATATCATCATTGAGGGCGAGGTCAACGGCATTGTCTTCACTGAATATTTCTTTTTTCCCTACTTCTATTGATTGCTTATCATAAGGCAGGCCGATATATTCTCCATTGTAATAGCCAATAATTCTTCCTGCCACTTCGGGAGGCATCATAGAAGTAGCCCCCCATTCCTTTCCATTTATTTTTGCACGCATTGTATAGCCACCCTCAGATACCGGTACAGAGCCGGGGGTATTTTCTTTGACAGCAGTTTGTATTGATTGTGCTTGTTTGGCTGCACTATCGGGGTTGCTGTTGCTACAGGAACAGATGACAAGCGTGAGTGCAGACAATATAGTTACGCGATTAATTATTTTTCCCATAATGAAATTTTTCATCAATGTCTTTCATTCATGAGTATGTATAAAGGAAGAATGAGTGGGTAACAGGATTGGGTGAGCGATGGGCGGTGTGTCAGTCAGCAGTTGGCAGTCGGCAGTCATACTCCGATGCCAGTAAAAGTATAACAGGCATAGTGAATTGATTGCTTATTGCCAATTGTCTATTGCCAATTGCTTATTGCTTATTGCCCATTGCCTATTGGCCTATTGACAATAATACGGATCACCGACACTGCCGCTGCCTGAGGGATAGCAAAACTGCAATCCTCGTGATACTACTTCTGTAATATCAGTATCGACAGAAACACCCTGCAGTGTAGCAGGTGCATGGGCTGTTTTGATTGAATGGGGAAGAATATTATTGATCGTTACATTCTCTGTTTTAACAGTGACTCCGGATGATTTGCCATACCGGATAGCGACGATCACTTCATCGATGATATAATCGGAATTGTTCTGGATAGGAATATCCAATGGTTCGGCACTGCCGAAAGCGGTATAGGTATAATGAGCGTTGTTGATAAAGATCCAGGAGGTCCAGCTATTCCGGATAGCGCGCAGGTTATTGTCTTGCTGCTTTTTTAAAATGATGAAGTATGTTGTCATCCCTGTTACTGCCAATACGGTCAGGATAACCCAGGGTTTTGAGCTTTTCATCTTGATAGGTTTAATGGTTACAAGTCACACACAAAGTAGAAATTGTACGTCGGCCTTGCAAGCATTTCCGCCTAATAAAAACACCTAGCCCTAAAGCTTTGATTAACTTGCCTATACAATAGGCTAATTGGTATTGCGTATCAGTTTAAATAACAGGACTTTCCCCTTGTTTGAAAAAATACACCGTTCTTAAACCCCTGTATATTGCGTTTAAAAACGGTATACCCTCAATTTTTATCGATACTAAATTTATTCAGGGATGTTGTATTGCTTACAAATATCATGGTAATCATACGATGCCATCCTTGCTGTAGAGACGCCACCAGGAATAATGATATACCTGAATTTATGTGCATTGCTGATACTGTTGTAATAATTTTTATCATTCACAAACCTGATCTTCAGGTTACCTGCTTTTTCACTGGCTGACCAGGTATCCGTCATCGTAGTTCCCTGCACATAGGTCAGCGTGATCGGCAATTGACCTACCTGGTCCGTCGGCCACTCCAGTGGATTATACCCGAGCAGTTTACCGAATACCAGCACAGTGCCACTATCGAGTACGGCCTGAGTAATACCAGCAGCTGGTTTTATATAACTGAAACCATAGATGCCGAATGTGGTATCTTTTTTATAGACATCAGGCGTGAACCATTCAGAGAATTTTACATTAGCAGTTCCGGGAGGGCCATCGTCGCCTTTTTTACAAGAGACAAGAGCGAATAGAGATACGGCAAGGGTGATTAAAAACAGTTTTTGTTTCATGTTATGATTTAGGTTGATGAAACACAAACATATTTTTATAGTTGAAACATATCAATACCACATTTGGATGATTTTTATAGGGCCTCCCCAAACCCCT
>JBDTPD010000288.1:0-5816 GCA_039932855.1 Chitinophagaceae bacterium
GTTAGCCAACACTTTATTATGATTTTCCAGCAAAATCCACGTGATCAGGAAGCCACTAAGTACAAAGAAAATATCAACCCCTATAGGGCCACACTCGTGAAGAAATTTGTTGATAACAGGGTTGGTATAAGAAATCCAGTGACTAACAATAACAAGTAATACAGCTATTGCACGTACACTATCCAGCTCTTTAATATATTTCACGTAACAGGTAGTTTCAATTTATATTGGATGATATTATATAGCCGTGTTATCAACGGTGTTTGACACATCGATATTGTCTTTGATGTTCCGGTTCTCCGACCTTTCAATGATCTTTCCTCCCATTTTCTGAAAGGGCTGTTCGATGAAACGGTAAGATAAATAGGAAGCGGCGGCCGTCAGTGCCAGCATCAATCCATAGCACACAAAAAATCCCAAGGTGGGATTCATGTGTTGACTGACCTTATTCAATGCCGGTTCCCCCACAAATGAGATAACGATGGGGTGCAACAGATAAAAACTATAACTGATCTTCCCGAAAAACTGCATCATTTTATTATTCAGGTAAGAACCCGGATGTATTGCCATAGCGATGATGAATAACATCAAGGCGAAACTCAATCCGATATTTTCATTAATGAAAAGTCGTGTACCATAACTGGCGACGATAAAAAAGTAAAGGCCGGTAAAGACCATGAAGTAAGACAGCGGCTTATTGAATTTTGTATGATCGGCAGCACTAAACCCTGATTTGAAGAAAAGAAAGTATAAGAAGATACCCAGGGCGAATACAGGTAATTGCAATGGCAACCAAACCAGCGTCCAGTTCATCAATACATCATTAGAAAAATGAGTCCCGAGGAAACGGAAAGCCAGTGAATGTAATACTACTGCAAGACCAACAGCGAGTATAAAGAAAATGACCGACCGTTTGATGTCGGTAATAAATTTAAACAGTATCGGTACAGTGAGGTAAAAAATAGATTCAACAGCAATGGACCAACCTCCTACTACGATTCCGTGAATATATTTAGGCATAAATCCATTGGTAAATGTAACCGTGCCAATAATATTCATCAGGTCGAACTTCGGAGTAACAATGCCTATATACGGAGATATTATCCTAAACAGGCAAATGATATAAAACAACGGTACGATCCGGAAGAAGCGGCGAATAAAGAAATTCTTTACGGGATGTGTTTCTACTTTTAGTTTTTGATCATACGATAAAAACAAGGTGAGCGCGCTGATCATGTAAAAAAGCATCACTCCCATCCGGCATTGCACCCAAAATTTAGAAAGTGCAATATCCGGGTTTGAGCTTCCGCCACCAAATGCAAATATGTGAGTGGCCAGCACCATCAGCACCGCGTATCCGCGGATGCTATCGATGTAGGAGTACTTTTTTGTTTTAGTTACGCTCATGAGTGCTTGTTAGAAATTCGGGTTTTAAAAAATTTGACCATCCGCTCCGTAGGAGCGTCCTGTTTATCGTAATGCTCAAATTGTGTGTTAGGCTCCTTAGGAGCCGCCAGTAAAGAAACAGTATGTATATATCAGGAGGCTCCTATGGAGCCTGGAACATAATTAATGTTCAGCGACTATAAACAGGTAACTCCTATGGAGCTAACAATGAATCTCTCAAGCGCGTCAGTCCCTGTAACAAAAAATGCTCAGCTGCATATCAAAACCTTCTCTTGCCTTTTCATTAAACGGATGGGTGAGATAATCATTATGATTTTTTATGTAATAACGAAACCCTGCTGATTTAATGATCTCCAGTATTTCACCAAACTTCTGTTCCTTACCTAAAATGCTATGATACTCGAGGAAAAAGAACTTAACATTCTTCAACTCTTCCTTGATATCAAACATCACCGTACTCTCTGCACCTTCAATATCTATCTTTAAAAAATCTATTTTCTTATTTTGTAATAAACTTTTTAAGCGTACAGCTTTTACCGAATTGGAAACATTTTTATTAGCCAGATCTATTTCCAATGAACCAGCTAATGATCCATCAGAAAAGAAATTAAGTTGTGTATCCTCGTTCCAGATAGCTGCTTTATTCAATGCCACATTCTTAAACCCAAATGAGTTTACATTTTGCTCCAGCAATCCGAAGATCTTATCATCGGGTTCAAAACCGGTAACATCTGCATTAGGAAACTGACGCTTGAAATAGATAAGGCTAAGGCCGATATTAGAACCGCAGTCAATTACGACCGGGTTAGGATTTGTAGAAGTGAATTTGTTCTGTTCATCTTTGAAGATCTCCAGCAATGAGCAAAGAAATCCGTAATTATCAGAAAAGCGGATAGTGCTACCAAACAAATTGGTTTCGCCATGTTCAAAACGTTTCATATCGCGGATACGCTTGTATTCGCTGAAACTCAAGAGGCCTTTGTAAGGATTGATCAGGATACTTCTGACCTTATAATAGATTTTTCGAATCATAGTGCTGTGGATTTATATAATTAAAACAGGGTATTAGTATATCAAATGCGAATCCATCCGTTTGGAAACAGATCATTGGTATTGATCGCAGGATCCTTGAACCAGACCTTTGGTGCAATCACCGTCTTATTTTTATAATCACTTAACCAGGCTCCCCACCATGGGAAAGTGCTGACAGGAATGATAAAGTGTTTACACATCGCGATCAATTGCAGGTAATAATCAAACCGGGGTTTGTCAAACTGATGCTTTACAAAAACAGTTGGGTGATCAAATTTGAGATTAGCGCTGCACCAATCGATATCATCTGAGAAAATAAAGAGCGTAAGATTCTTTTCTTTTTCCTGGATGATCTCTAATCCTTTGCTGTAATACTCAGGACTGAATGTTCCGTATTTCTTACTTGTCTCCGGGTGCCAGAGATGATCGCCGCGACGGATACTTAAACAAACAGCGTTTGAGTTGAGTATTTGTTTGGCAAAAATATCTTCTGTTTTATCAACGGGGTACTTAAAAGTGAATTCCTCTCTTATTTCCTTATCGACATTCTCAAAATATTTATAACTCTGCCAGTAACCGCGCAGGTATACCTTATCACCGAGTTTATTTACTTGTTCATCATAATGAAAGAATCGCTCGTGATACATGTGATTAGGGTTACTCTTCTGGTGACCCTTAAATACTTTCCTGAGAGCTTTATGAATTAACCCGTCTGACAAACCGGTATATTCACGAATTTCTTCTTTGGTAACAAAATTTTGCGGAATATTAAACGCATCCAATCCATAAAAATATCCTTCGGGTGGATTGCGATCATAATAGCGTTTATCCATCTTGACGATGGTATTGTTTCTTGCCGCCAGGCCCTTGCCCGCAGCGTATTGAAACATCTGGTTGCCGAGACGATCAGTGATACAGGATACGATCATTTATAAAGGCCTTTTTCTTTTAGTTCAGCAATTGATTTTTCATAATTATCTACTTCCAGCGATTGCGTCTTTACCCAATCGGCAAAATGTTGTATGCCTTCTTCGAAACGATACTTAGGAGTAAATTGATAAAGTTCCTGTAGCCGGCTGATGTCTGCTTTATTATGACGGATATCACCGACACGATACTTGCCGGTAACAGTCAGCTCAATTGAATTGCCATAACACTTCATCAATGTATTGGCCACATCCATGACTGACACCGCTTCACCGCTTCCTACATTGATGATCTCGCTGGTCATACTTTCGTTGAACACCGGTAATACAGTAGCAGCGACAACGTCTTTAATAAAAACAAAATCGCGGCTCTCATCTCCGTCTTCGAAAATTTCGATGCCACGGTTGTTATTTATCCTGGTAGAAAAAATAGAAAGGATACCTGTATATGGATTTTGCAGGGACTGACCCGGACCATATACATTCTGATAACGAAAAATAGTGTACGGAATATTCAAAATGCTTTGCGCATAAAAGATCAATTCTTCCTGGTGACGCTTCGTAGTTGCATACACCGAAACAGGGCTTATCTGTGATTGCTCATCAGTAGCAACAAACTTCAGGCTCTTACCACATTTTTCACAAAGTGGATCAAACAAACCTTTGGCCATGTCCTCATCTTTGCGGGTAGCAGGATAAGAAACGCCATGTTCATCGCAACGATATTTTCCTTCGCCATATACTGAACGTGATGAAGAAAGAATGATTCGTTGCAGTTTGATATTTTTCTTAACGATGACGTCCAGCAAATTTGCGGTACCCTGCACATTCGTATCTACATAGCGCGCGATCTCATACATAGATTGACCGGTACCTGTTTCAGCGGCAAGATGGATCAATACATCTTTACCTTCCAGCGCCTTTTCACAATCTGCATATTTCCTTACATCCCCTTCGATGAATGTAAAGCCTTTGTATTTTTTGAGTTCCTTTAATTTATCTGCCGTCTCTTCTTTGGTGTGTACCTGAGGAGATAAATTATCAAGAATAGTTACCTGCTGATCCTGCTGTAGCAAATGGAGACAGATTTCATATCCGATGAAACCCATTCCGCCAGTTACCAGTACTTGTTTGGTCTTCATATTTATTAGTTATCGCGCAGCAAATATAAAACCCTTTTCAGGAAGGGATTTTTGCCGTTATTTTTTTTGCCAGCTTGCTTCCTACTGCTCTCAATAATACAGGCAGCGGTACATTCCGGGTATAATAAGAATGATGTGAACGTTCGGAGATCATGAATTTTACATAATCGAAAATGAATGCTGGCATATCCATCCCTTGCAACATGTCTTTTAACTCCTGGCTCTTTGCTACACCTGCTAATTCTTCGATGCGTCCGATCATATCCAGCCAGCCGATCATTTGTATTTTCAAATCATCTTTGCGTGAGGCTGGCATATAATGATATATCATTTCCAACAGTGCCAGATTTTTCAATACACCTTTCTCTGTACTTGTTGTTGACCACATACCACCACCATGTACACGGTAGACGGCCATTTTTTCATCCATGTATTTAATCTTGCCATGCATTGCTGCGCCAGTATGCATTACATAATCGCCAAAAGGAGCCATAACGAACTGCTGCATGTGTTTATAAAAATCGGGATGATTGCGGTAGACAACAGTAAGTGTGCCGATATAATTTCCTTTGCGGAGCAAATAAGTCAGATCAGAATCTTCCGGTGTTTGTTCTTTTTTGGTATTGTATTTCTTATTGCCTTTCATGAACCAATAATCGTGGCAACAAATAGCGTAATCTGTATTTTTTTCTAAAAAATCAACCTGCTTTTGCAACTTTAGTGGATCGATCCAGTAATCATCTCCTTCACAAAAGGCAATATATTTATCGGTGCAGTGGCTGAATACTTCGATAAGATTAGGCATCATGCCGACATTCTTATCTCTTTTCAGCACTTTTATTTTATCAGGGAATTTTTTCTCGTAATCCAAACAGATCTGTCTTGTATTATCAGTAGAAAAATCTTCACCGATAATAATATTGAAAGGAAAATTTGTTTTTTGTTTGAGAATGCTATCCAATGACTGCGCAATGAAGTGTTCATGATTGTAGGTGATCATGCAGACATTCAATTTTATTGGCGTAGACATTAGGAAAATATAATGTTTAATTCTTTTTAATGATGCTTAACTAATTCTGCAAATTTAACCTCCCCCAACCCCCTCCAAAGGAGGGGCCAGAGTCGTCCGCAGCTTATAGTTTTGACTTGCTTAGATAATAGTCAAGGCATTCCTGCGGATAGTTTTTCGCCTTCATTTCATTGATGAGCGTATCAAATGGATAAATGATATGCTGCATCTTTATTTCTTTCTTATCTGTATCGTAGATCAGGTAACAGGCATTATTGATATTCTTGCGATCCTGACCTA
>JBDTPD010000289.1:0-5815 GCA_039932855.1 Chitinophagaceae bacterium
TTTATTTATCAGCCATTGCGTGAACCGGATGGCACCATCACAGGTATCATGGTAGTAGCGTCTGATGTTACACCACAGGTACTGGCGAAAAATGATATTGCAGAAGCTGAAGAGAATTCACGTCTCGCTATTGAAGCAGCTGACCTTGGCTCTTACACAATTGACCTGGAAACAGGAATGATGAATACAACTGACCGCTTTGTTGAGCTGTTTGGATTCAAACCATCCGATCAGATCATGCATAAAGATATTATCAACACCATACATCCTGATTTTGCAGACATCAGGCAGAAGGCACATGATGAAGCTGCTATTACCGGATTCTTAAGCTATGAAGCAAAATTTTCCGGTCCTGATAAAAAAACAAGATGGTTGAAATTAAGTGGTAAATTTTTTTTCAACAATGAAAAAAAACCTATTCGTGTATTGGGTATTGCGATGGATACGACCGAGCAACGGGAATTACAGCAACGGAAAGATGATTTTATCCGTATGGCCAGCCACGAATTGAAAACTCCGGTGACTTCCATCAAAGGATATGTACAATTGCTGTTAAGTATGATGGATAAAAAAGACCAGGCAACAATTCCTACGGCTATTGTACAATCTTCGTTGTTAAGCGTAGATAAACAGGTATTAAAACTAACAAGGCTAATGTCCGAACTACTCGATCTGTCGAGGATTGAAAGTGGTAAACTGGATCTTAGTAATGAGTTTTTTGGCCTTAATGAACTGGTAGCTGATGTGGCACAGGATATTTTATATACCAATACCAAACATAAAATTTCGGTGACACACGATTTTGATGCAGTGATCTGTGGAGATAAGGATAGATTGGCGCAGGTATTTATTAATGTCATCAATAATGCTATTAAATATTCACCCACGATAGAAGAGGTAGAGATCCGTATTTACGAAGAAAGTAATGGATATGTGGCAGTGAGTGTAAAAGACTATGGTATTGGTATTGCAGAAGCAAATCATGACCGCATCTTTGAACGCTTCTTCAGAGCAGAAGGGAAAAGTGAACAAACCTATCCCGGTTTTGGCATCGGACTATTTATTGCCAAAGATATTATCGAGCGGCATCATGGTAGTATCAGGGTTAATAGTGAAAAAGATAAAGGATCAGAATTTATTATTGTATTACCGGTACCCGCAAAAAAAATAAACTGATTTTAATAAGTATCTTATACCGGCTAAACCAACTGTATGCCAAAAGGATCAACCACATCTTCCTCTTCTGATATAACCCGGATACAGGATATAGAGGGACAGATAGGCAAACTGGCAGCGATCGTACAATCCTCCGTCGATGTTATCATCAGCAAAACATTAGAAGGTGTCATCACCAGCTGGAACCCGGCGGCAGAAAAATTATTTGGCTATACCTCCGATGAAGTAATTGGTCAGCATATCACGATCATTATCCCTGAAGATCGTATCATGGAAGAACCGCGTATTCTCGAGCAATTGAAAAAAGGGGAAAGTGTTGAACATTTTGAAACAAAACGGATCACTAAGAAAGGAGAGATTGTCGATCTATCGTTAACCATCTCTCCTATCAGGAATGATAGCGGACAAATCATTGGCGTATCGAAGATTGCCCGTGACATTACCGAACAGAAAAAATTACATGAGGCATTACGGGAAAGTGAGGAGCGGTTAAGAATGGCCGGCGAATCCATGAACATGGGTACCTGGGATTTTCAACCATTGACAAAAAAAATACTCTGGTCGGATGAGTGTAGAAAAATATATGGTCTTAAAAAAGAACGCCTTCTCGACAGCCAGATGGTGATTGATCTGAATCACCCTGATGACAAAGAATGTATCGCAGCAGCTGTTGCAAAGGCGTTGGATCCTGCTTACGATGGAAATTTCAAAATAGAGCACCGTATCATCCGCGATAATGATAAACGTGTTCGCTGGGTAAGAGTACAGGGAAAAGTATTCTTTAAGGATCATCAGCCCGAACGTTTTATCGGCACCATGCTCGACATCACGGAAGAAAAACTTGCCGTACAACTGATCCGTGAAAGTGAGGAACGTTTACGCATGGCTATCCAGTCCACGCAATTGGGTACCTGGGAATTCAATCCGCAAACAGGAAAATTAAATTGGTCGGATGAGTGCCGGAAAATTTATGATGTACCGGCGAACGTTGAGATTGATTATGACTTTTTTTCTCAGCATATTTTTCATGATGATAAAGAAATCGCAGAGGCTGCTATCCGGGAGGCAATGAATCCTTCGGGCAACGGCGATTATCACGTTGTTTATCGGATTCTTCGGTATAGTGATAAACAGCCACGATGGATCCGGACACATGGCAAAGTATTTTTTGATCCCAATAATCAGGCGGAACGTTTTATCGGAACCGTACTTGACATTACTGCAGAAAAAGAAGCAGAGCAGGAATTAAAAGATAGTGTAGAGTTGTTTAAGACGATGGCAGACAATGTTCCGGCCATGATCTGGATGTCTGGCGATGATAAGTTCAATGATTATTTTAATAAAACATGGCTTGAATTTACCGGCCGTACGCTTGAACAGGAAAGAAATGATGGATGGCTGGAGCGTGTACATCCTGATGATACAAAACATTGTCAGCATATTTATGATATCGCGCTGCAACAAAAAAGAGGCTTTTATATAGAATACCGGTTGAAACGTTATGATGGTCAATACCGTTGGATCTCGGATAATTGTGTTCCCCGGTTTTCACCAAAAGGTGAATTCACTGGTTTTATCAGCGCCTGTATCGATATCGATGACCAGAAAAGATTCAGGGAAAAAATTCTTGATAGTGAATTATTATTCAAAACAATTTCCAATGCTGCGCCTGTTGGCTTATGGATGACGGATACGGAAGGAAAAAATACATTCGTAAATGAGACCTGGATCAAATGGACAGGTTCCGATCCTGACGATCCTGATCATGATTGGCTAGAGCGTGTATTGGAAGAAGATAAAGCTACCACGCCACAAAAATTCCGCGAGGCGATGGTAAAAAAGAAAAAATTCACTGATGAATTCAGAATTGTTCGCAAAGATGGCGAACTACGCTGGTGCCTGACGGAAGGATATCCATACTATGATATCACAGGTGAATTTGCCGGCTATGCGGGATCAGTGACTGATATTACTGAGATCAGGAAACTCGAACAACGGAAAGATGATTTTATTAAAATGGCCAGTCATGAATTAAAAACACCAATCACTTCAATCAAAGGATATGTGCAACTATTGCTGAGTATCTATGATGAAATGAATGAGGAAAAATTACAGGCATCGAAAGCTACCGTTAAGTCTTCGCTCGGAACTATTTCCAAACAAGTTAATAAGTTGACAAGACTGATATCGGAATTACTGGATCTTAACAGAATAGAGTCGGGAAAACTCGAACTGTATAAAACATCTTTTGATCCGGTAGTATTGGTAGAAGAAACGGTGCAGGATATCCGGCAAACCACTTCCAGACATGCATTGATCGTTCATAATGATTTCGAGGGCACGGTATATGCTGACAAAGACAGGATCTCGCAAGTGTTGCTGAACCTGTTGACCAATGCCGTAAAGTATTCACCGGGTAATGAACAAATAGATGTGTATGTAAAAGGCAATGACCGGGACCTGATGATCAGTGTAAAGGATTATGGTATCGGGATCGATAAAAAGGAACATGCGAAAATATTCGAACGTTTTTACCGGGTAGAAGGAAAGAATGAGTTGACTTATCCGGGATTTGGTATAGGGCTTTTCATTGCGGCTGAAATTATACAACGGCATGATGGAACAATAAAAGTGGAGAGTGAAAAAGACAGGGGAGCGATTTTTTCCTTTACTTTACCCTTACCGGATAAAAATGATAAACAATGAGTACGGTTCCTCATAAAATATTGGTCGTAGATGATGATCCCGATATCAGCATGATGTTGAAAATGATGCTGGAGTTCAAGGGATACAAGGTGAGTACTGCTGAGCGTGCCGATGATACGCATGCTACCCTGCGTGATGATAAGATCGACCTGGTGATCATGGACATGTTGTTGTCTGGTGTAAACGGAACAGATATTTGCACTGATATAAAAAAAAATGAAAAAACGCGTTGTGTTCCTGTCATGATGATCTCTGCGCATCCTAATGCGCGTGAACTTTGCCTGGAAGCCGGCGCTGATGATTTTATTTCCAAGCCATTTGATATGAATGAGATTCTTGGGAAGATCAGCAATCTGATCAAGTAAAGTCAAAATTAAAAAGTCAAAAGTCAAAATATCGTAATGATATTTTGACTTTTGACTTTTTAATTTTGACTTTATTACCCATTAACGATTTCCCCGCCATTCGGATGTAGAAACTGTCCCGTGATATAACTCGAATCATCGGAAGCAAGAAATAAATAACAAGGGGCAACTTCTACCGGTTCACCCGCTCTTTCCATAGGAGAATCACTTCCATGCTTCGCCGTTTTCTTTGCCGGCATGGTTGCTGGAATGAGTGGTGTCCAGATTGGACCCGGTGCTACTCCGTTTACCCTAATCCCTTTTTTTACAAGATTAGCAGAAAGACTTCGTGTGAATGACACGATCGCACCTTTGGTAGCCGAGTAATCCATCAATGCGGCGCTACCACGATAAGCGGTAACAGATGATGTATTAATGATACAGCTACCCTTTTTTAAATACGCCAACGCTGACTTAGTAACCCAGAAGAAAGAAAAAATATTCGTTTCAAACGTCTTCAGCATTTCAGGAGTAGAAATATCTTCCAGTGTTTTATTCTCATAATGTAATCCGGCGTTGTTAACGAGAATATCAATATGCCCATACTCATCGATTGTTTTTTTAACAATAGCAGTACAATGTTTTTCTTTAGAAATATCTCCGGGAATGAGCAGGCATTTTCCTTTATAATTATTTTCTATTACTGACTTTGTATTTTTTGCATCCGTATGTTCATTCAAATAAGCAATAGCAATATCAGCACCTTCTTTGGCAAATAAAATAGCCACTGCTTTTCCAATGCCGCTATCACCACCAGTGATGAGGGCAACCTTTCCTTTTAGTTTGTTGGCACCAGGTTTTTGTGGATAATCGAATACAGGTTGGGGTTTCATTTTGTACTCCATACCAGGTTTACGTTGATGCTGGGGTTTCCTGATCACTCTTTTGGGACTTCCTTTTTGCATGTTGATTATTTAGCTATAAAGCAGAAATATTCATACCATTCGTTACAGTATAATATTGCCACATTTGGGTATATGCTTGCTGAAAAAAATCCCCAAAAACAGCCTTTAATGGCATTTTATCAGGCTATTTCTGTACGGCATGGATTTTTCTAAATACTAAAATATAAAAGGGATTAATTTTTATGATTGATAAGGCACAGCAGGTTGAATTTGTTACGAGATTGACAGTTATCAAAGGAAGAAAAGGTGTTTCATCCAAACATTCCAATCGTATCAAAAAGAAGAAAAAATTTCAAACCTGGTGCATGCCTGAACAAGTGACTGGATATATAAAAAGCAGGGCTCACGATTTTTTTTAACCAATTAAAACTTAAAGTTATGCTACGCTGGACAGTTATTTTTTTAGTAGTCGCTTTAGTCGCTGCCTTATTCGGCTTTGGTGGTATTGCCGCCGGTGCAGCATCTATAGCTAAAGTACTATTCTTTATTTTCCTGGTTCTTTTCATTATCTCATTAATCATGGGACGATCAGCAAGGAACACAGGCATATAACAAACGAGGTATTCATTTCTCAAAAGAGGGGCAAATCAGAAACCGGCACATCTACTGTAGCCGGTTTCGCTT
>JBDTPD010000290.1:0-5796 GCA_039932855.1 Chitinophagaceae bacterium
CACCTTTCAGCACGGTCATTGACTCAATATCATCCGGATTGACCTGTTGCAGGTTATCGCCCTGATCTACGGGAGTTCCACCACCCTCGGCACTACGTGCGCCCTGATCCATTGGCAGCCCGTTAATAACAATTAAAGGTGAGTTGGTTTGACCATTAAAACCCGCCTGCCCACGCAAACGGATCCGGTTACTTGCACCCGCACCTGCCGTTGGAGGAGCAATATCCAAACCAGCTATTTTACCTTCAAGGGAAGTCATTACGTTGGTTGTGCGGTTTTGAACGATCTCATCAACTTTCACAGAAGAGGCGGCATAACCTAATTTTCTTACTTCCTTTTTAATACCTAATGCAGTTACTACAATTTCATCCAGTGCTTTTACCTGGGTTTGCAATTCCACATTTACAACCGTGCGGGTACCAACCGTTTCGTTTTTTTCATCGTACCCTACGTGATGAAACACCAGTACTGAATTGCTTCCACTTATTGTAATACTATAGTTACCATCCGTAGTGGTAACAGTACCGTTTGAAGTTCCCTTCTCTAAAACGCTTACCCCACTCAGTGCCTCACCTTTACTGCCTCTTACTTTACCTGTTACAGTCACCGCAACAAAATCGGGATTTGTTATTGTTTTTTTCGGAAGCTTGAAAAAGGATCTTGTTTCATTCTCATTTTTGGCACTTGCAGTTAACGTACAAAAAAGTATTACGACAATACCCGCAATAATGCGCGTGTATGACGATATTCCTTTCATTTTTTTCATAATGGTTTTAATTTTATGGTCATGTTTAATTATGGTTCTATCAAAATCTGAGCAGTCGTTAGGGTTCTCGAAAGGGTAGGATCTGGTGCATTATTTAAAAAGTATCTGTGCGAAATTGTACAAGTTATTTCTCCATACCGGCCATGTATGACCGCCGGGATATTCGCTATATACATGTTTAATGTTCAGCTCATTCAATTTACCCAGCATGACCTGGCCATTCTTGTATGCGATATCTTCACTACCCCCCATAGCGATCCAAAGAGATTTCAGATTGTTATTGATCATCGCTGCATTATTTTTCATGAAATCATATTGCGAATTTGCAATACCATCCTGCATTGGCAATATCCAGCCGGAGCTGAAAACGCCGAGATATGCAAACATATCCGTGTTCTTTATGCCGGTGTAAAGTGTATGTATCCCGCCCATAGACAAACCTGAAAGCGCCCGGTTTTTTGAATCATTTTCTGCCCGGTAATTTTTTTCTATAAAAGGAATGATGACCTGTTTCAGTTCCGACTCAAATATTTTCAAACCAGATTCTTCAAAGGCAGAACCACCAACGTTGGCATCAGGCATTACAACGAGCATGGGTTTTGCCTTTTTGTCGGCAATAAGATTGTCCAGGATCAGATCAGTTTTTCCCTGCGTTGCCCAACCTCGTTCATCTTCACCTCCTCCATGCAGGATATACAATACAGGATATTTTTCATTTGTATTTGCATCGTACCCGGGCGGAGTATAAATGTAAATCTGGCGCCATGAACGTGTGACAGAGGAATAATAATTTTTAATCCTGATATCCCCATGAGGCACATCTCTCAATGCATAATAACCGCCGCCTGTGAATGGTATTTCAATGCCGCTTGCCATTCTGCCCATTCCATAAAATGTTTCACTCGAAGGATCGGCAACCGCTACACCATCTATCAGCAGGGAGTAATAATGAAACCCTTCACTGATAGAATCGGTTGTTACCATCCATGCGCCGCTTGTATCTCTTGACAGATCATACTTTCTGCCAAGATCGATTTGTACTTTTTGCGCCTGAGGTGCCTTAATGCTGAATATCACACGATGGTCGGCCAGTATCTGTGGAAATTTTGCTGACCTGGTATTGGTAGCAGCAGGTGCGCCGACAACCGGGTATTTAGAAAAGGTAGATGTATCAACGGGTTTAAAGATCAATTGCGAAAACATGTAAAGACCATTCTTCCATACTTTGAAATCATGTACGCCCGGTTCTATATAATAAATATGAGGAACATTGTACTGATGTAAATAATCATGGGTGCGTTTGCTGAAAGTAATAAGTCCATCACTCGCACCACAGGAAATCCAAAGCAGTTTCAATTTATTTTTTGTGAGATCCGGGTCAGGAACAAGTTCTTCCGGTTTTTTTGTATTGGGTGCAGCAGAGAAAGCGCCGATCCATGCAAACTTATCCAGGTTACCAAGACCAAAGTTCAATGATTGACCACCACCCATTGATAAACCTGCGATAGCACGGCCTTCACGGTCTTTTTCAAAAGTAGCAAAGGCCTGAACCTTGTCCTGGGCCATTATATTTCCTGTAGCACGGTCGTCTTTCATCGCTCTGCCATTGGGTAGCACCACGATCATCGGTTCAATTTTATTTTCCGCATACAGGTTATCTAATATCACCTGTGGTTGTCCACCATTAAGCCATTCCTTTTCATCACCGCCTATACCATGCAAAAGATATAAAACGGGATATTTCTTTTTCTTTGAAAAACCAGGTGGGGTATAAATCAAAGCTCTTCGCTTTGTACCAACTGTTTTTGAATTATAGATGATGGTATCAAGCTTACCATGTACAATAGTTGCACGAACCGTATCAAAACCAGGGGGGGCATGTTTAATAATGTCTTGCGCGCTGACAACGACACTGCTCATCATCGCTAATACTATAAATGCAAATCTTTTTTTAAGATATTTCATTCTTCAATCTTTAGTTTTTAAAAATTAACCCCGCAATTTGTCTCGATCATCTTCGTCAGGTGTATTGAGGTCCCACATTACTTAAACAATCTTGGAGCGAAATCATTAAGAGCTCTGCGCCAGGTTAGCCATTCGTGGGCCGTGCCTTGCGATTCATAGTACACACTGTTTTTAATACCATGATTTACCAAAGCATCATAAGTTTGTTTTGCACCCTGCCCCTCAACCGTACCAATACTGATGAATAAAAGTTTCATCTTCTTGTTGAATGCATCGGCATCTTTGAATGCGCCATTATAAGCCGTTTCAATAGTAGTAATTGGAGCATTAGGATTATTAGGATTGGGACCGAACCTACCGGAGCCGCTAAAGCCCCCCATCCAGGCAAACATATCCATGTGATTTAAAACAGTGTTCCATGTTTGAGCACCGCCTCTTGATAATCCAGCCATTGCTCTATGTTCTCTGTCGGTATATGTTCGGAATGTTTTATCGATATAAGGAATCATGTCTTTTACAAAAATGTCCGTAATGTCTCCTGATGCTTTTCGTACATCGGAGTTGGTTTTAATATCGCCGCTTGGTATTACCACGATCATTGGAACAGCTTTGCCAGACGCAATTAGTCCATCCATGATATTAGCCAGGTGCCCTTGAACGGGCCATCCATTTTCATCTTCACCCCAGCCATGTAACAGGTAAAGCACAGGATATTTTTTCTTTGGATTGCTTTCATATTCAGCCGGAACATAAACATTTATGTGACGTTCCAATCCATTGATGTCTGACCAATGGTATAATGAGCGAATCTGACCATGAGGAATATTCTTGTTAAACCTGTAATAATCTCCTTCTGTCCCTTCGGGTATTTCAATGCCTGCAGATTCCCAATTACTACCGAAATAAGCTTCGCTTCCCCTGTCCATTACAGCAACGCTATCAATCATGACAGCATAATAATGAAAGCCAACAACCAGTGGGTCTGTCGTGTACCACCACACACCTTTGTCGTCTTTTATCATTGCATGTTTTCCGCTCAACTGCAGTATTACACTTTGTGCATAAGGTGCAATAACCTTAAACATCGCTTGTCGTGTTTGCGGATTAACAGCAGGATACTGTGAGATAAAAGTATTGGTAGATGCGGTTTTGAAACCTTCCGGCAGTGGTTCTTCGGGTTGATTGCGCATGATGCCGGCAAACTGGGCTGATGCAATGCAATAAGACATGCATGCAATCAGAATAAATGGAATCTTTTTCATACTTAGCGTTATTTAAAATAAGTGAATCAAATATTTTTCATGGGGTCGTTAGTTGTTAATTAATCCGAGGCAAGAAGTGGGTTTAAAATGAGTATTCATTATAAAACACTAATCTTTATCATCTTCAAATCTTTTGCAGCACAACTGTTACCATACCACATTTCATATGCACCAGGAGCTACTGTCATTTTACCACTTAATGCATCAAAAAACTCAAATGCATCATATGGAAAATCTATAACTGCGTTATTTGTTTTTCCTGCAGCTACATTCACCCTTTTAAAACCACGTAGTGTTTTTGTTGGTCCATTCACATCATTCACTTTATGAACATACACTTGCAGTATTTCTATTCCGTCTCTTTTACCAATATTAGAAACTGGAACAGTCAATTGAATACCTTCATTGTTTCTGATCTCACTTTTGTTTGTTTGAGCATTACCAATTGCGAAAGTCGTATAGCTCAATCCGTATCCAAATGAGAAAAGCGGAGACTCACTCATGTACCGATATGTTCTTCCCTTCATCGTGTAATCCTCGAATCCAGATAATTGAGTGGTGTCTTTATAAAAAGTAATGGGCAGTTTTCCAGAGGGATTGTAGTCGCCGAAGAGAACATCAGCTACAGCTTGCCCACCAGCTTCACCGCCATACCATGCTTGTAATATTGCATCACAATTTTCTGTTTCAGGAACCAATCCAATGGCCGAGCCAGAACAGTTAATAAAGATTACTTTCTTACCGGCAGCCTTCAAGGCCTTAAGGCAATTGCGTTGTATTTCGGGAAGTTGAATATCGGTACGATCGCCACCTTTAAAACCGGGAATATCTACTGGCATCTGTTCCCCTTCTAACTGAGAAGAAATTCCTCCTGCAAAAATTACTACATCAATACCTTTTAGTTTATTAATAAGAGCATCGAACTGAACCGGCACTTCTTTACCGAAATTGAAATTAAGACTGGCTGTCCTGTTAGCTATTTGTCTGAAAACAGCGACGATATTGTATGTTTTTTCTTTTTCAACATTCACAGGAATGCGAATGGTACGCGACCCAAATCTGCGAGGTTTATAAAGTGTATCACCGTTAACAAGTAATGTAAACTCTCCCCTTGGCTCTATTCTGAACACTATCTCTCCTGATTCCGAAGGCTTATAAACTGTTTCATATTTGCCGGAGAAATTTTCCAGGTGAATACCTGGGGCAAATTCGTGTTGACCATCCGTTGTTAATTGTATGGGGTTGATAATTTGAACGGTAGCAACAGGATCGCCTGTCGATTCCCGGTTATTCCAATAAGTTGCTTTAATACCCTGTTTGCCATCAAAGGAAGATTCGCCAATTGCAGTTTCAACATAATTCTTGTCTGTTAAATCGCATGCACGATCATACAATATATTTTTACCAGAAGTTTTACTTTGAATTCCATCAAGTATAGTTATTGTATTAACAGGTGTGCCATTGTAGTTCCCCCACAAAAGGCGTTTATCGTTAGCATTTGGTCCAACTACCGCAATGTTCTTTGTTGATTTAGATAATGGAAGTATATCTTTTTTATTCATCAGGAGCGTCATCGATTCTCTTGCCATTTCCAACGCCAGCTTTTTATGTTCGGCGTTATTGATTATGGATTCAGGAATTTTGGTCCAGGGCACTAAGGCATCATCATCCATATCACCCAAATCAAAACGTCCTACCAAAATGCGCATTAAACTTTGATTGATTTTATCTTCACTGATTAAACCTCTCCGAACGGATTCAGGTAATTCTTTATAAACAGGTCCTGCGCATTCAACGTCGGTT